>NZ_PSRU01000016.1:0-140205 GCF_003000935.1 Escherichia sp. R1 | reverse complement strand
ACGGACCTCCGTGGAGGTCCGTTGATATGAACTTGGTGCCCGGACTCGGAATCGAACCAAGGACACGGGGATTTTCAATCCCCTGCTCTACCGACTGAGCTATCCGGGCAACGGGGCGCATTAAACCGTAATCTGCACATCTCGTCAACCTAATTTCAGTAAAAGCGATTCAACTGCTTAAGATTGCGGCAAATCGCTTCTTTTCTGTGTTTCTGTCAGGTCAAAGCACCACCCTGGCGGCAGCGGGCGAAGCGCAGGATATCTTCCGCCAGCCGATGTGCGGTGTCGACATCCGCCTGGCTACGATTCACCAGCATTCGGCTTAAACAGCCTTCCAGCACCAGTTCCATCTGCTTTGCTACCATCGCCGGATCGTCAACTTCCAGCGTGGTTAACAGTTCGTGGGTGAAATCGTAGGCCGCGCTTTTTTGCTGATCGGCCAGTTGATGAATAGGGTGGCCAGGATCGGGATAAAACGTACAGGCAGCGATAAACAGACAGCCCGGATAGCGGTTGTTTTTAACGCACTCCGATAACGCCTGATAACGTGCCAGCAACTTTTGTTCGGCGGTTTGTGTTTCGTCCAGCATCAGCTGACGACGCCAGACATCTATCTGTTGGCTAAGATAACGCAGCGCATCGTAGAGGATTGCCTCTTTGTCTGGCCAGAAGCGGCGTAGCTCGTCCAGTGGGTAATCCACACGTTCAGCAACCATCTCCAGCGTGGTGTTGGCAATCCCTTGTAATTCTAATAATTTCAGGGCTTCTCCCAGTACATCTTCACGTTGCACGCTATTTTCCTCCGTCTTTCCCACTGCAAGTGTCGTTCACGGTTGGCGATCGCGCAAATGTGCGCTGAAGGTTTCAGCATCCATAAAGCCCGTGACGCGTGCTTGTGGATGCTCCTGGCCTTGTCCGTCAAAAAAGAGAATTGTCGGTAGGCCAAGGACATTAAGATGCTTTAACAGCGCCACATCTTGTGCGTCGTTGGCAGTGACGTTAGCCTGAAGTAAGACCGTGTCTGCTAACGCTTTTTGCACCTGCGGGTCGCTGAAGGTGTATTTCTCAAACTCTTTACAGGCGACGCACCAGTCGGCATAGAGATCTAACATCACTGGTTTGCCTTTGGCTTCAACGAGCGCCTGATTTAACTCATCTACCGTTTTGATTTGTGTAAAGTTGAGATGCGTCTGAGTTTGCACGGTATGCGTCGCACCAAATGCCCAATCCTGAAGTGGGCGCACGCTAACCAATGCCGCTGCCAGCAGGATTATTTGCACCACGCGCATCCAGCCGCGTTTGGCCTGTAGGCTGGTGATAAAGGCCCAGCCAAAGAATGCGACACCAAGCGCCGACCACAAGCGTAATCCCCATATATCACCAATCACTCGCTCCAGCAGGAAGACCGGCAGTGCGAGGATCACAAAACCAAACGCGGTTTTGACTTGTTCCATCCACGGGCCGCTTTTCGGCAGCAAGCGGTTACCAAAGACGGTAATTAGCATCAGCGGCAGGCCCATGCCCAGCGCATAAAGATAAAGCGTGCCGCTGCCCAGCCACATGTTCCCGCTTTGGGCGATATACAGCAGAATCGCGCTAAGCGGTGCAGTGGTGCATGGTGAACAGATCAGTCCGGCAATCGCCCCCATAATAAACACACCGCCAGGTGAGCCGCCCTGTTGGCGATTGCTCATCAGCGTGAGACGTGTTTGCAGCGAAGAGGGGAGTTGCAGAGTAAACAAGCCAAACATTGACATCGCCAGCAAGGTAAAGACGATGGCGAGGCCAATGAGCACGTATGGGTGCTGTAGCGCCGCCTGGAACTGTAACCCTGCGGCGGCAACCACCAGACCCAGCGCCGTGTAAGTCAGCGCCATCCCCTGCACATAAATAAAGGTCAGCAACAATGCTCTGGCAGTGGAAAGCCGCTGTTTACCGCCCAGCACGATGCCAGAAATCAGTGGGTACATTGGCAGCACGCATGGCGTAAAGGCGATACCAATACCGATCAACAACGCCCAGAGCGCGGAAAAGGGCAATTGCGCGGTGGGCTGCTCTTGCTGCGGAACAGACACAGGCTGTGACGCTTCGTTGTTGGCGACCACTTCGCTTAACGGAACGGTTTTGGTTTCTGGCGGATAACAGAAACCGGCATCAGCACAGCCCTGGTAGGTGACAGTTAACGTTGCTCCCGCACTCGCCTGGTTGATGGTTACGGGAAGCGTCAGCCGATCGCGGTAAATCTCGCTTTTGCCGTAAAACTCATCTTCATGCCAGATGCCTTGCGGCAGCTGCACGTCGGCAATTTTCGCGTGTTCCGGCGTAATGCGGATCTGTTTACGGTAGAGGTAGTAACCGTCTTTGATCTGCCAGGTCAGATTCAGGTCATGTTGGTTTTGCTGAAAATCAAAAGCAAAGGCTTGATCCGCGGGGACAAATTGTGAACGTCCCGGCGCGTCGAATAATCCGGCAAAAACGGAAGTGCTGCAAAGTAGCAGGATCAGCGTAAAGATGCGTTGAGCCATGAGAGGTAATCTGTGTCTCCGTGTGTAACAGGTAAAACCAGAAGTTCCGGGGTTTGATATGGATGATGAGACTTCAGGCATTCCAGCAGTGCCTGCTGGTGAGATACGGTAGTTTTTAAAATCATCTGCACTTCGTATTCTTGCTCCAGCTTACCTTCCCAGTAATAGAGAGAGGTAGCGCCGGGGATCAAGGTCGCGCAGGCCGCCAGTTTTTCCGCCAGCACTTTGGCGGCTAAATCCTGGGCTGTCGCTTCATCCGGTGCCGTACATAGCACCACGACAGACGTGGTATTCGAACTTTTTTCATCAAGCATAAACACCTCGCAAGAACAGATGGAACCGCAAGAGAGAGGTCACTATACAACGGACGGGGAAAGGATGTTAGTCGGCGGGAAAGAAAGCGGGGCGTGAACGCCCCGCGATGGGTCATTACAGCATGAAGCTACCCAGCACGAAGCCGAAGCAAACGGCCAGGGCAACACCCAGAGTACCCGGGATGAAGAACGGATGGTTGAAGACGAATTTACCGATACGGGTAGTACCCGTGTCATCCATCTGTACCGCAGCAACCAGCGTCGGGTAGGTCGGCAGAATGAACAGACCAGACACCGCAGCAAAAGAAGCAACAGCGGTCAGCGGAGAAACGTTCAGTGCCAGAGCCATCGGCATCAGTGCTTTTGCGGTTGCAGCCTGAGAGTACAGCAGAGCAGAAGCAAAGAAGAAGATGACGGCCAGCAGCCACGGATGACCCTGAATCACTTCACCAGCGGTATCTTTGATCCAGTCGATGTTGTTGGAAACGAAAGTATCGCCCAGCCACGCAACACCCAGGATACAAATACAGGCGCTCATACCTGCTTTGAAGGTGCTGGAGTTGAGAATGTTGTCGGTATCGACTTTACAGATAACGGTGGTCAGAGTTGCAACGCTGAGCATGATGATCAGGATTGCGTTGGTGGTGTTCATCAGTGGTTTTTCAACCAGACCCATGCTTGGGCTGTTGATGATTGCATAGATAACCACGCCAACTACGCCCAGCAGGAACAGCCAGACGGACGTTTTTGCACCGGATTTGATTTCAATCTGCTTTTCACCGCGCAGTTCAACCAGGCCCTCTTCCAGACGCTTGCGATAAATCGGATCGTCAGAGAGTTTGGAGTTGAACAGCATAGTGACCAGGAAGGACATCACCAGAACCGCCAGCAGGGTGGACGGGATGACCACGGAGAGCAGATGGAGGTAGCTGATGCCATGACCTTCCATCACGGAAGACATGTAAACCACTGCCGCTGAGATTGGCGATGCGGTGATCGCAATCTGCGCGGATACCACTGCAGTAGACAGCGGACGGCAAGGTTTAACGCCTTGTTCCTTCGCAACTTCAGCGATAACTGGTAGTGTCGCCAGAGAGATGTTGCCAGTACCAGCAAAGATAGTCAGGAAATAGGTCACGATCGGTGCGAGGATCGTGATGTATTTCGGGTTACGGCGCAGCAGCTTTTCTGTCTGATGAACCAGATAGTCCAGACCGCCAGCAACCTGCATGGCAGAAATAGCGGCGATAACCGCCATGATAATGGAAATGACATCGAATGGGATGTTACCGGGTTTAACGCCAATAGCGGCAAGAACCAGCACCCCCAATCCGCCTGCAAAACCAATACCTATTCCCCCCAATCTGGCGCCCAAGAAGATCGCCAGCAAAACTATGATGAGTTCTACAACTAGCATATTAGCCTTCCTTGTTTTTTAACAAGTTGATATTAAATTGTTATTTTTAAGTTACTGCTCACAAGAAAAAAGGCACGCCATCTGACGTGCCTTCTTTATTTGTACTACCCTGTACGATTACTGTTCGCTTTCATCAGTATAGCGTTTTGCTTTGTAAGCCGGGTGCATCAGATTCTGTACGGAGAAAATATCGTCAAGTTCCGCTTCAGTCAACAGACCGCGTTCCAGAACGACTTCACGTACACTCTTACCGGTTTCGGCACAGATTTTACCCACGATGTCACCGTTGTGGTGACCGATGAACGGGTTCAGGTAAGTAACGATACCGATAGAGTTGTAAACGTAACCTTCGCACACTTCTTTGTTAGCAGTGATGCCGTTAATGCATTTTTCCAGCAGGTTGTAGCAAGCGTTGGTCAGAATGTGAACGGATTCGAACATGGCCTGGCCAATGACTGGCTCCATAACGTTCAACTGCAGCTGACCTGCTTCTGCTGCCATGGTAACAGTGGTGTCGTTACCGATGACTTTGAAGCAGACCTGGTTAACCACTTCCGGAACAACCGGGTTTACTTTAGCTGGCATGATGGAAGAGCCTGCCTGCAGTTCCGGCAGGTTGATCTCGTTCAGGCCGGCACGTGGACCAGAAGAGAGCAAGCGCAGGTCGTTACAGATTTTGGACATCTTCACAGCCAGGCGTTTCAGCGCGCCGTGAACCATAACATAAGCGCCGCAGTCGGAGGTCGCTTCGATCAGGTCTTCAGCCGGTACGCATGGGAAGCCAGTGACTTCAGCCAGTTTTTTCACTGCCAGCGGAGAGTACTCTTTCGGCGTGTTCAGACCAGTACCGATTGCTGTTGCGCCAAGGTTAACTTCCAGCAGCAGTTCAGCGGTACGTTGGATGTTTTTCACTTCTTCTTTCAGCAGGATGCTGAAGGCGCGGAATTCCTGACCGAGGGTCATCGGTACTGCGTCCTGCAGCTGGGTACGACCCATTTTCAGGATGTCCTGGAATTCGACAGCTTTACGTTCAAAGCCTTCACGCAGTTGGTTAATCGCATCTACCAGTTTAATCAGGGAAGAGTAAACTGCGATACGGAAACCGGTCGGGTAGGCGTCGTTAGTGGACTGACATTTGTTAACATGGTCGTTCGGGTTCAGGTACTGATATTCACCTTTCTGGTGACCCATCAGTTCCAGACCGATATTGGCCAGCACTTCGTTGGTGTTCATGTTTACGGAAGTACCTGCGCCGCCCTGGTAGACGTCTACCGGGAACTGATCCATGCATTTTCCGTTGTTCAGGACTTCATCACATGCGGCAATGATGGCATTCGCTACACTTTTAGGAATGGTTTGCAGCTCTTTGTTTGCCATAGCTGCGGCTTTTTTAACCATTACCATACCGCGAACAAATTCAGGAATATCACTGATTTTGTTGTTGCTGATATAGAAGTTTTCAATCGCTCTCAGAGTGTGAACACCATAGTAGGCATCAGCTGGAACTTCCCTGGTACCCAACAGATCTTCTTCGATACGAATGTTGTTTGACATGTGAACCTTCTTTTTCAAGCTGCCAATGATTTGCTTTAAACACACAGAATATATGTGGTTTCGAATGTTTTTCGACCGACGATTATCCCCTGCATCGACCGAATACCCGAGATCATATGCTGCTTGAGGATTTCTACCGTAACCTGGATCACTTTAAGTGTCGGTTTTTACCCCTTAATTATTAATTTGTGAAATGGATCACCGCTTTGGGATTACTACCAAAAATAGTTGCGCAAACATCTTGAAATTTTGCTAATGACCACAATATAAGCTAAACGCGATTCGCAACCCATTCAGGTAGCCGGGTTTAACCGGCTGCTATTACAGGAGAAACCTTTGCGCTGGTTACCTTTTATTGCCATTTTCCTTTATGTCTATATTGAGATTTCAATCTTTATTCAGGTTGCTCATGTATTGGGGGTATTGCTGACCCTCGTGCTGGTTATATTCACGTCAGTTATCGGTATGTCACTGGTACGTAACCAGGGCTTTAAGAATTTCGTGCTGATGCAGCAAAAAATGGCGGCGGGTGAAAACCCAGCGGCGGAGATGATTAAAAGTGTTTCGCTGATCATTGCCGGTTTGCTGCTTTTATTACCGGGCTTTTTCACCGATTTCCTCGGTTTGCTTCTTTTATTACCGCCGGTGCAAAAGCATCTGACAGTGAAGTTGATGCCTCATCTGCGTTTTTCCCGTATGCCAGGTGGCGGTTTTAGCGCCGGGACCGGTGGCGGTAATACTTTTGATGGTGAGTACCAGCGAAAGGATGATGACCGCGACCGCCTTGATCATAAAGACGATCGCCAGGATTAATGTCGAAACGCCGGATTATGTGGTTATGCCATTTTCCGGCGTTTTTCGTTTTGGCAGAAACAGCCATAACCCCGCCAGCATGATCAGCGCGTAGAGACTTTTCCAGCCGACCATTGCCAGTAACAGAACGCATAATAGCCCGCCAACCACTGCCAGTAGTCGATAACGTCCTTGCAATAATTTACAGCCTGCCAGCATGCATAACAGATAAATCATAATAAAGATGCCATTGGCATAAATAATAAGAGCGTCCAGATTGATCTCTAAAGCATGAATCACCAACGTGCTCACCACGCAGCAGCCGAGCACCGCATTGAGGGCATTATTCGGAATATGGCGAGAAGAGAGGCGTGCCAGGTAGTGGTCAGGATTATGTTGCGCCTGCGACCAGACCAGGCGGGCGAAGCTCTGTATATAAATGTTGAGACTGGCAAAGCAGGCCAGATAGCCAATTACGCAGGCAATCCATAACGCTCCTACACCGAACAACTGCACTACAATTTTGGGAAGCGATGCTGCCGCCGCCATTTGTTCACCATAGGCGTCGAAGTGTAAGACGACTACCGTACAGCCCCAATAGACTAATCCTGCCAGCAGCAGGCCAATCATCAAAGCACGAGGAAAATCACGCTCTGGATTTTTAAATTCCGAGGCAAGATGGGCAAATGCTTCCAGACCGACAAAACACCAGAACATCACTGATAACGCAGCAAATAACCCGGTAAGTTCGATATTTCCTGGCGCAGGGAAGGGGATATTCGCAGGTTTGATATCGCCCGCCCACCAGATAGCGACAATCAGTGCGACGATAAGTCCGGCAATAACTGTTTGTAGATTAGCACTGGAACTGGCACCTCGAGTACCGATATACCACACCAGCGCCAGCGTACCGAGTTCTGCCAACAACAGTTGCCCGCTATGCCAGCCAAACATTGCCTGGCCGAATCCGGCAGCAATTTGTAGCGCGGCAGGCAAACCCACGGGAATGACCGATAAAAACAACCAGCCGGTGACTCGCTCAAGCCGCGAACCAAACGCCATACCGACGAAGTGTGCGACGCCGCCTGCGCTGGGATAGTGGCGACCCAGAATCGCAAACACAATCGCAATCGGGAACACTAAGATAATCAAAACGGGCCACGCCCACAGGCTGTTATTGCCTGCTACTAGCGCAGCTAACGCAGGAACGGCAAACACGCCAGTGCCTAATAATGACGTCGATAGCAGGCCAATGCCCTGGGCCAGCCCCAGTTCTTGTTTGAGTCCACTCATGGGTTGATGTCCGATTGCGCCCAAATTATGGGCAACTGCGTAGATTTTCGATGGTAGCACAATCAGATTCGCTTATGACGGTGATGAAGAAATTGCGATGAAATGTGAGGTGAATCAGGGTTTTCACCCGATTTTGTGCTGATCAGAATTTTTTTTCTTTTTCCCCCTTGAAGGGGCGAAGCCTCATCCCCATTTCTCTGGTCACCAGCCGGGAAACCACGTAAGCTCCGGCGTCACCCATAACAGATACGGACTTTCTCAAAGGAGAGTTATCAATGAATATTCGTCCATTGCATGATCGCGTGATCGTCAAGCGTAAAGAAGTTGAAACTAAATCTGCTGGCGGCATCGTTCTGACCGGCTCTGCAGCGGCTAAATCCACCCGCGGCGAAGTGCTGGCTGTCGGCAATGGCCGTATCCTTGAAAATGGCGAAGTGAAGCCGCTGGATGTGAAAGTTGGCGACATCGTTATTTTCAACGATGGCTACGGTGTGAAATCTGAGAAGATCGACAATGAAGAAGTGTTGATCATGTCCGAAAGCGACATTCTGGCAATTGTTGAAGCGTAATCCGCGCACGACACTGAACATACGAATTTAAGGAATAAAGATAATGGCAGCTAAAGACGTAAAATTCGGTAACGACGCTCGTGTGAAAATGCTGCGCGGCGTAAACGTACTGGCAGATGCAGTGAAAGTTACCCTCGGTCCGAAAGGCCGTAACGTAGTTCTGGATAAATCTTTCGGTGCACCGACCATCACCAAAGATGGTGTTTCCGTTGCTCGTGAAATCGAACTGGAAGACAAGTTCGAAAATATGGGTGCGCAGATGGTGAAAGAAGTTGCCTCTAAAGCGAACGACGCTGCAGGCGACGGTACCACCACTGCAACCGTACTGGCTCAGGCTATCATCACTGAAGGTCTGAAAGCTGTTGCTGCGGGCATGAACCCGATGGACCTGAAACGTGGTATCGACAAAGCTGTTACCGCTGCAGTTGAAGAACTGAAAGCGCTGTCCGTACCGTGCTCTGACTCTAAAGCGATTGCTCAGGTTGGTACCATCTCCGCTAACTCCGACGAAACCGTAGGTAAACTGATCGCTGAAGCGATGGACAAAGTCGGTAAAGAAGGTGTTATCACCGTTGAAGACGGTACCGGTCTGCAGGACGAACTGGACGTGGTTGAAGGTATGCAGTTCGACCGTGGCTACCTGTCTCCTTACTTCATCAACAAGCCGGAAACTGGCGCAGTAGAACTGGAAAGCCCGTTCATCCTGCTGGCTGACAAGAAAATCTCCAACATCCGCGAAATGCTGCCGGTTCTGGAAGCTGTTGCCAAAGCAGGTAAACCGCTGCTGATCATCGCTGAAGATGTTGAAGGCGAAGCGCTGGCAACTCTGGTTGTTAACACCATGCGTGGCATCGTGAAAGTTGCTGCGGTTAAAGCTCCGGGCTTCGGCGATCGTCGTAAAGCTATGCTGCAGGATATCGCAACCCTGACTGGCGGTACCGTAATCTCTGAAGAGATCGGTATGGAGCTGGAAAAAGCAACCCTGGAAGACCTGGGTCAGGCTAAACGTGTTGTGATCAACAAAGACACCACCACCATCATCGATGGCGTGGGTGAAGAAGCTGCAATCCAGGGCCGTGTTGCTCAGATCCGTCAGCAGATTGAAGAAGCAACTTCTGACTACGATCGTGAAAAACTGCAGGAGCGCGTAGCGAAACTGGCAGGCGGCGTTGCAGTTATCAAAGTTGGTGCTGCTACCGAAGTTGAAATGAAAGAGAAAAAAGCACGCGTTGAAGACGCCCTGCACGCGACCCGTGCTGCGGTAGAAGAAGGCGTGGTTGCTGGTGGTGGTGTTGCGCTGATCCGCGTAGCGTCTAAACTGGCTGACCTGCGTGGTCAGAACGAAGACCAGAACGTGGGTATCAAAGTTGCACTGCGTGCAATGGAAGCTCCGCTGCGTCAGATCGTCCTGAACTGCGGCGAAGAACCGTCTGTTGTTGCTAACACCGTTAAAGGCGGCGACGGCAACTACGGTTACAACGCAGCAACTGAAGAATACGGCAACATGATCGATATGGGTATCCTGGATCCAACCAAAGTAACCCGTTCTGCTCTGCAGTACGCGGCTTCTGTGGCTGGCCTGATGATCACCACCGAGTGCATGGTTACCGACCTGCCGAAAAACGATGCAGCTGACTTAGGCGCTGCTGGCGGTATGGGCGGCATGGGTGGCATGGGCGGCATGATGTAATTGCCCTGCACCTCGCAGAAATAAACAAACCCCCAGGCAGAAATGTCTGGGGGTTTTTCTTTTGGTCATCTTTCTAGTATAAGATTCAGACACGGACGACGCGAGTGGCGTCCAGCTCATTGATTATGGGGAATAACATGCACGTAAAATATTTAGCAGGGATTGTCGGTGCCGCGCTACTGATGGCGGGTTGTAGCTCCAGCAACGAATTGAGTGCTGCCGGTCAGAGTGTACGCATTGTGGACGAGCAACCAGGTGCAGAGTGCCAGCTGATTGGTACTGCGACAGGTAAGCAAAGCAACTGGCTTTCCGGGCAACACGGAGAAGAAGGCGGTTCTATGCGCGGCGCAGCAAACGATCTGCGCAACCAGGCGGCTGCAATGGGCGGTAACGTGATTTATGGCATCAGCAGCCCGTCGCAGGGAATGTTGTCCAGTTTTGTCCCGACGGATAGCCAGATTATCGGTCAGGTTTATAAGTGCCCGAACTGATGTGATCCAGAGGCTGGATACTTCCAGCCTCGTAGTAAAACAGATGAGATTATTTCGCCTGTGGTGCAGTTTTGCTGGTGGATTGAACACGTAAGTGATGCAGCGCGCGTAAGCATTGATCCTGGGTTAGCGGTTGGGCGTTATTTGCCGCTACGGTGCGAACATAGACCTGACATGGCACACCCGCGAGTTTTTTCAGTCGGGGGCTGAAATCAAGCATTCGGCGAGTGATCGCCTCCACTTCTTTACCCGGCGTTGCTTCACGCGTTTTCACCACTGCGCCGCTAAATTGTTCATTGCCACTTTCATCTTTAAAGCGGTAAAGCACCGCCAGATAATGGTTGAACAAGTTATGTTTCCATTCCGGTTGGGAATAGGTGTCATATTCCAGATTGCCATTTTCCTGGCAGTCAACGTCGTATAACGGCAGGAAATCTAACAGTGAGGTAATACGTAATGCCAGTTCACGCATTTCCGCATTATTAATTGCATGAATGATTGCTCGCGCCAGCATTTCAATCTGCAACTCATTGACGACTAACTCACATTTGCTACCGTCATGTAGCGTTAATACGAAGGTAAGATTTTCGCCCTGATCATCGGTAAGTTCCAGCGTGTTAACCCGACGATTAATATCGGCATTTTTAAGCTCATCAACCAGAATTTCTGGGATATTTTCTGCCATTTTCTTAATGACTTTATCGCGAGCTTGTTCATACTGAAGGCGTGCAGCAGCATCCAGTTTATGCTTTTGATGCAGACGACTTTCCAGCGCAATCAGAAGGTCGCGCAATTCCATGGCAGACATAAAGAACAACGATTCTTTATTGCGAGGTTCTTTAATTTTCAGCGCCAGTGCAATGAAATTATTACTCTTGCGAATAACACCGGTATTAACACCCTTGATGCTTATGGCCATGTAGGTTCTCCCTAACCATTTCTCAATTAAATAATTAATTTTAGTTTATAAGCCAGATAAATGGGCTTGGTAGTAATAGTTGTTAAAATAACATAAATAGCCGTGCTCACTCTATATAAACAGAAAAGAAAGGTTAATTATTGGTGTTGGTTATATAAAGAGTAACAACAGCAATGTATATGAATAATTAAAGGTTATGCAACGGGCAAAGATTAAACTTCCCTGTTTAATCAGTTACTGCTGGCGTAGCTGGAGATCCAGCGGCGTTTTGCTGGGTTCGCCGCCAATTTCTCGCGCCAGTTTAGGCACCAGATATCCCGACACCAATGTCAGCAACTCACGCATAATCTGCCGTGCTTCGTCATCACTCACCATAAAATGCGCCGCGCCCTGTACTTTATCGAGCACATGCAGGTAATACGGCATCACGCCCGCATCGAACAACGCATTACTCAGGTTTGCCAGCGTTTGCGCGTTATCGTTCACACCACGTAACAGAACGCTCTGGTTCAGCAAAGTAACGCCCACCCGGCGCAACTTAGCCATCGCCTGACGGAATGTTTCATCTACCTCATTGGCATGGTTGATGTGATTCACCAGCAAGATTTGCAGCGTAGAATGTGAAAAGCGTTCAACCAGCGCATCTGTGATGCGTGCCGGGATCACAATCGGCAGACGGCTGTGAATCCGCAGACGTTTGATATGCGGGATGGCTTCCAGTTGTGTGAGCAACCAGTCCAGCTCGTGATCTTTCGCCATCAGCGGATCGCCGCCGGAGAAAATCATCTCGTCCAGTTCCGGATGCGCAGCAACATACTCAAGTGCAGTCTGCCAGTTACGCTTGTTGCCCTGATTTTCGGCATAGGGGAAGTGGCGACGGAAGCAATAGCGGCAATTTACCGCGCAGCCGCCTTTGACCAGCAAAAGCGCCCGGTTGTGGTATTTATGCAACAAACCAGGCACTACGCTATGCTGTTCTTCCAGCGGGTCGGTGGAGAATCCGGGCGCGACGACAAACTCATCTTGCGAGGTAAGTACCTGACGCAAAAGAGGATCGTCCGGATTGCCTTTCTCCATGCGATCGATAAATGAGCGGGGCACACGCAGGGCAAACAGCTTTTTGGCGCTGCGTCCGGCCAACAGTTTTTCGTCCGCGTCTATATTCAAAAGACGCAGAAGTTCATCAGGATCGGTCACAACATCGGCAAGTTGCGTTAACCAATCTTCTCTGGATGGGGTATTTAGGGTTACAATATGCGCCATTTTGTGGCTTAGCTACCAATTAACAAATTTCAGAGGGCCTTATGGCAACGTACTATAGCAACGATTTTCGTGCTGGTCTTAAAATCATGTTAGACGGCGAACCTTACGCAGTTGAAGCGAGTGAATTCGTAAAACCGGGTAAAGGCCAGGCATTTGCTCGCGTTAAACTGCGTCGTCTGCTGACCGGTACTCGCGTAGAAAAAACCTTCAAATCTACTGATTCCGCTGAAGGCGCTGATGTTGTCGATATGAACCTGACTTACCTGTACAACGACGGTGAGTTCTGGCACTTCATGAACAACGAAACTTTCGAGCAGCTGTCTGCTGATGCAAAAGCAATTGGTGACAACGCTAAATGGTTGCTGGATCAGGCAGAGTGTATCGTAACTCTGTGGAATGGTCAGCCGATCTCCGTTACTCCGCCGAACTTCGTTGAACTGGAAATCGTTGATACCGATCCGGGCCTGAAAGGTGATACCGCAGGTACTGGCGGCAAACCGGCTACCCTGTCTACTGGCGCTGTGGTTAAAGTTCCGCTGTTCGTACAGATCGGCGAAGTCATCAAAGTGGATACCCGCTCTGGTGAATACGTCTCTCGCGTGAAGTAATGCGGTTGTGGTGCGGCCTGCAGGCTGCACCATCACTTTTTCAGGTCAGAGATGATGAAACGCCTTATCGTTCTTGTTTTGCTTGCCAGCGCGCTGCTCACGGGCTGTAACACCGCTCGCGGTTTCGGCGAAGATATCAAACATCTCGGCAACTCCATCTCCCGCGCTGCCAGCTAATTTTTCTTCTCCTCCGAAAAATCATCAGATTTCCATCATTTTTGGCGATGTTGTCTATTATTAATTTGCTATAGGCAAACATAAATAACATTACCTAAAAGGAAGACGTTATGGTGAAGAAGACAATTGCAGCGATCTTTTCTGTTCTGGTGCTTTCAACAGTATTAACTGCCTGCAACACCACGCGTGGCATTGGTGAAGACATTTCTGATGGCGGTAACGCGATTTCTGGCGCAGCAACGAAAGCGCAGCAATAAGCAATAACGGTACGACAGCTGTGTCGTGCCGTTTGTTTTTTCTGCGATAGTTACATAGGTAATAGTTGAAATTCCCCTGCCACCTGGCAAAATATCCGTTCAACCATCAGCTTTGCAGGACGACCTGCAAACGCGTCTTTTCACCGGGGACGGCCCCAATTTTCCGGAGCCTGATATGTCCTGGATTATCTTAGTTATTGCTGGTCTGCTGGAAGTGGTATGGGCCGTTGGCCTGAAATATACTCACGGCTTTAGTCGTTTGACGCCAAGTGTTATTACCGTGACGGCGATGATTGTCAGTCTGGCGCTACTTGCCTGGGCGATGAAATCGTTACCAGTAGGGACGGCTTATGCCGTGTGGACGGGTATTGGCGCAGTCGGCGCGGCCATCACCGGCATTGTGCTGCTCGGTGAGTCCGCTAACCCGATGCGCCTGGCGAGTCTGGCGTTAATCGTATTGGGGATTATTGGTCTGAAACTCAGCACTCATTAACTACCGGGCTGCTGTACCCAAATAAACTTACTGACATCAAACCCTTCCCGGGTCGCGACTGCCAGCATCTCCTGTTTCACTTCGTCAGAAATGGTTGGCGTGCGGGAGAGTATCCACAGGTAGTCGCGGTCCGGGCCGCAAACCAGCGCATGGCGGTATTCCCGATCGAGTGCAATAACGTTATAACCGCCATAGAAAGGACCAAAGAATGACACTTTCAGCGCAGCGCGAGTTGGTGCGCCGGTAAAGTACGCTTTCCCTTCACTCTGCTGCCACATTTCTCTGTCAGGGTTATAGCCTTTATTAATGACATTCAGGCCGCCGTCATCACGCAGGCTGTATGTTGCGGTGACTTTTTCCAGTCCACGTTCAAAGCGGTGATCAAAACGGGCAATCTCATACCAGGTACCGAGATAACGTTTAGCGTCGAAATTATTCACTACGGTCACGCCACGCGGCGGCGTAGGGGAACTGCAGGCAACGACCAGAAATGCAGCTGTCGCTGCGGCAACGAGAGGGAGCAGGCGCATAAATGTTTCCTTACTGGTTTTTTTCTAAGTGTAGATGACAGCAAGGAAAAGCGGAGAAAAGGTCCGAAAATTCGGACCCGATGAAATTTTACTGTAGAGCGTTGAGAATCTGCCAGGCGGCGGCGACTCTCGCTGGATTGGGGTAGTTTTTGTTAGCCAGCATCACGATACCCAGCTCTTTTTCTGGAATAAACGCGACATAGCTACCAAATCCGCCGGTCGCCCCCGTTTTATGTACCCATGATGCGCGTACTGCAGGAGTTGGGGGCGTAATCGGTTTTACGGGGCGTGCTGCCAGTGCAATTTTATTGTCACTGCCGTTAATGATGATGTCAGGATTTACCGGCCAGTCCAGCATTTCCCAGCCCAGACCCTGATACATATCGCCGGTTTGCCAGTAGCGAGATTGTGCCAGTTGTATCCCTTGTTGAAGTGTTTTCTCATTGATATCAAGGGGTTTTAAATTGCTTTGCACCCAGCGGGCCATATCTTCAATGGTCGACTTCACACCATAAGCTTCAGCATCTAACGCCCCTGGCGAAACATGTACTGCCTTACCTTCGCGATATCCCCAGGCGTAGTTCTTTTCTTCTGCGGACGGTACATTAATCCACGTATGATTGAGTTTGAGTGGCTGGAAGACACGAGTTTTCATCGCCTGCTCAAAACTCAAACCAGACGGCTTCACAGCCAGTGCGCCGAACAAACCGATACTGGAGTTGGCATACAGACGTTGTGTTCCAGGAGCCCATGCAGGCTGCCAGTTTTGATAGAAGCGCAGCAAGTCGCTTGAGGATTTCACCTCATCCGGCACCTGCAATGGCAGGCCGCCAGCGGTGTAGGTTGCGAGATGTAATAGTGTGATCCCATTCCACTGTTTAGCGGTAAGTTCAGGCCAGTATTTTGTTGTGGGATCGCTTAACTTGATTTCCCCTCGAGCAATAGCGTCGCCACCAAGCACGCCCGTAAATGTTTTGCTGACCGAACCTAACTCAAACAACGTTTGCTGTGTGACGGGCTGCTTTTTGGCGATGTCCGCATAGCCCCAGGTAAAGTAATAAGGTTTACCCTGATAAATTACCGCTACCGCCATACCGGGGATCTTTTGTTGCTCTATAAGCGGGGTAATTGTGCGATGCACAATATCGTTGATTTGTTGAGGTGCGGCAAATGTGGAGCAAGAGGCGGTAATTAATAAGGTGCAGAGCGTCGTTTTGAACATAGGGTCTGGTTTCCATACAAAACGGCCCGCCATAGGCGGGCCAGATTTACATTGGCGATGCGTTAGATTGTAACGACACCAATCAGTGTGACAACTGTCAGGATAGCAGCCAGACCGTAGAAAACCCATTTACCCGCAGGTACGTGGATTTTCAGATCGTGCATCGCGTGGTGCATACGGTGTAAACCACACCACAGCGGCAGAACGATCATCAGGAACAGGAATACGCGACCAATGAAGCTCTGCGCGAACGCCAGAACGCGCTCGTAGCTCAGCGCATCACCCGGAAACAGCCCTAGCGGCAGCAGAATACCAACCAGCAGGATCATCACCGGCGCAATGATGGCGCTCCACATACCACCGGCCCCGAAGAGGCCCCAGAATACCGGTTCGTCAGAACGCTTTGGATTTGGATTAATCATCTCAGGCTCCTTACCAGTACAGGGCAACAAACAGGATTACGATGGTGGCAACCACAGTTACCGCCCAGAGACTTTTGATAATTGGCTCTGGTCCCATTTTTTCGTCTTTTACAATGATATTGGCTGCTTTTGGTGCCAGCTCAAACCAGGTTTTGGTGTGCAGCAGGGCTGCCGCCAGAGTGATCAGGTTAATGATCACGATAACCGGGTTTTGTAAAAAGTCGACGAATCCCGCCCAGGCTTCCGGGCCATTTTTCAGGGCAAACAGGCCGAAAATCAGTTCAATGCTGAACCACACAGCCGGAACCGCCGTGCCTTCGCGCAGCATGTAAAAGCGATAAAACGGCAATTTTTTCCACCAGGTGGACGTCATTGGCCGTACATACGGTTTACGTTTAGTCGTCATGTTGCACTCCTTAGCGTGGTTTCAGAGTCGCGATAAGAAAGTCTTTCGAACTTTCTACTTTGCCCTGCTGAATGGCCGCAGCCGGATCGACGTGTTTCGGGCAGACTTCGGAGCAGTAGCCCACGAAAGTACAGCTCCATACGCCGTTCTGGCTGTTCAACTGCGCCATACGCTCCTTCTTACCGTGGTCGCGGCTATCTTCGTTATAACGATACGCCAGCGTAATGGCAGCCGGACCGATGAACTCTGGGTTCAGGCCAAACTGCGGGCACGCGGCGTAGCACAGACCACAGTTGATGCAACCGGAGAACTGGTGATACTTCGCCATCTGCGCCGGGGTCTGGATGTTAGTACCCTGATCCGCGGTGCGGGCGTTGCCGATGATGTACGGTTTGATCGCTTCCAGACTTTCGATGAAGTGGGTCATATCGACCACCAGATCGCGTTCAATCGGGAAGTTAGCTAACGCTTCAACCTTCATACCGTCGGTGTAATCACGCAGGAAGGTTTTACATGCCAGTTTTGGCACGTTGTTAACCATCATGCCGCAGGAGCCACAAATCGCCATACGGCAGGACCAGCGGTAGCTCAGGTCCGGTGCCAGGTTGTCTTTGATGTAGCCCAGCGCATCCAGTAATGAGGTAGTTGCGTCATAAGGCACTTCATAGAATGCGCTATGCGGTGCGGTATCGACTTCCGGGTTATAGCGCACCACCTCAATTTTCAGGTTTTTCATCTCAGCCATTCGCCTTCTCCTTCTTATTGGCTGCTTCCGCCTTATCGGCTGCATCCGCTTCGCCACCGTAAACACGTTTAGCTGGCGGCAGCGTAGTAATCTTCACGTCGCTGTACTCCAGGCGAGTCGTGCCATCAGCATCGCGGAAGGCGAGGGTGTGTTTGAGGAAGTTGACGTCGTCACGCTCGGTGCAACCTTCGTCCAGACGCTGGTGCGCGCCGCGGGACTCTTTACGTGCCATTGCGGAGTGCGCCATACATTCAGCAACGTTCAGACCGTGGCCCAGCTCAATGGTGTAGAGCAGGTCGGTGTTGAACACGCTGGAAGTGTCGGTGATGCGCACGCGCTTGAAGCGTTCCTGCAGCTCTGCCAGCTTGTCGATGGTTTTCTGCATCAGTTCCGGCGTACGGTAGATACCGCAGCCTTCTTCCATGGCCATGCCCATTTCGTCGCGGATCTTAGCCCAGTTTTCGCCGCCATCCTGGTTAACCAGATCTTTCAGACGTTGTTCAACGCCAGCTGCCTGCGCTTCAATTGCCGCTTCGTTGCCATTACCGGCAGTTGCTGCACGCTCTGTCGCTTGTTCACCGGCCAGACGACCGAAGACCACCAGTTCCGCCAGCGAGTTGGAGCCCAGACGGTTCGCACCGTGCAGACCAACAGAGGAACATTCACCCACGGCGAACAGACCTTTAATGCGGGTTTCACAGTTCTGATCGGTTTCGATACCGCCCATGGTGTAGTGTGCGGTCGGACGTACCGGAATCGGTTCTTTAACCGGATCGACGCCAACGTACGCTTTCGCCAGTTCGCAGATGAACGGCAGACGTTCATGCAGTTTTTTCTCGCCGAGGTGACGCAGGTCGAGGTAAACCACATCGCCACGTGGCGTGGAGATGGTGTTGCCTTTACGCCATTCGTGCCAGAAGGCCTGAGAAACTTTGTCGCGTGGACCCAGTTCCATATATTTGTTTTTCGGCTCGCCCAGCGGAGTTTCCGGGCCCATGCCGTAATCTTGCAGATAACGGTAGCCATTTTTGTTGACCAGAATACCACCTTCACCGCGGCAGCCTTCGGTCATCAGGATACCGGAACCTGGTAGACCGGTTGGGTGATACTGAACGAATTCCATGTCACGCAGCGGAACGCCGTGGCTTAGCGCCATACCCATACCGTCACCGGTAACGATGCCGCCGTTGGTGTTGTAACGATAAACGCGACCCGCACCGCCGGTAGCCATAACGACCGCGTTAGCACGGATCTGCACCAGCGTGCCTTCCATCATGTTCATTGCTACCAGGCCGCGAACATGACCATCATCAACCAGAATATCCAGCACGAAATGTTCGTCAAAACGCTGGATCTGCGGGAATTGCAGAGAGGTCTGGAACAGCGTGTGCAGCATATGGAAGCCGGTCTTATCGGCGGCGAACCAGGTACGCTCGATTTTCATGCCGCCGAAGCGACGTACGTTGACGCTACCATCCGGACGACGGCTCCATGGGCACCCCCACAGTTCCAGTTGGGTCATTTCGGTTGGGCAGTGGTGGACGAAATAATCCACGACATCCTGCTCACACAACCAGTCGCCACCCGCTACTGTATCGTGAAAGTGATATTCGAAGCTGTCATGATCCTGCGCGACAGCGGCGGAGCCCCCTTCTGCAGCAACGGTATGGCTACGCATCGGGTATACTTTTGAGATTAGTGCGATTTTTGCATTTGGATTTGCCTGCGCGGCAGCAATTGCAGCACGTAATCCCGCGCCACCGGCGCCTACAATGGCAAGATCGGCTTGAAAGGTTTGCACGACATTCCTCCAGATTGTTTTTATCCCACAGCCCCGTACTTCAGGGTAAGTGCCTGAAAGTTACGGTCTGCGAACGCTATTCCACTGCTCCTTTATAGGTACAACAGTATAGTCTGATGGATAGGTCTGAAATTTGACGAGATCGATTTTTTTAGTGCGCAAGAGGGCTAAATTATCACTGAAGATGATTAATTTAATTACTAAACCATCAGATCGTGCTTTTTTTAGTCACTGCCCACCGTTGTTTTATTCCTGCGTAAAATTTGTCTCGCCGTCGCGTTGCGAGTAGACTTCGTGCCCTTGTCAAAAACTGGAGATTTAACTATGAGCGAAACGGCATCCTGGCAGCCGAGCGCATCCATTCCTAACTTATTAAAACGCGCGGCGATTATGGCGGAGATCCGTCGTTTCTTTGCCGATCGTGGAGTGCTGGAGGTGGAGACGCCTTGTATGAGCCAGGCGACGGTAACCGATATTCATTTGGTCCCGTTTGAGACACGTTTCGTTGGCCCCGGGCATTCGCAGGGGATGAATCTCTGGTTAATGACCAGCCCGGAATACCATATGAAGCGCCTGCTGGTTGCCGGTTGTGGGCCGGTATTCCAGCTGTGCCGCAGCTTCCGTAATGAAGAGATGGGGCGTTATCACAACCCTGAGTTCACTATGCTTGAGTGGTATCGACCGCACTATGATATGTACCGGTTGATGAACGAGGTGGACGATCTCTTGCAACAGGTGCTGGACTGTCCGGCAGCAGAAAGCCTTTCTTATCAACAAGCTTTCTTGCGTTATCTGGAAATTGACCCACTATCTGCCGACAAAACGCAACTGCTGGAAGTGGCAGCGAAACTGGATTTGAGCAACGTTGCCGATACTGAAGAAGACCGCGACACGCTTCTACAATTGCTGTTTACCTTTGGCGTAGAGCCAAATATTGGCAAAGAAAAACCGACCTTTGTGTACCACTTTCCAGCCAGCCAGGCATCACTGGCGCAAATCAGTACCGAAGATCATCGGGTCGCTGAACGCTTTGAGGTTTATTATAAAGGTATTGAGCTGGCGAATGGTTTCCATGAATTGACGGATGCCCGTGAGCAGCAACAACGCTTTGAACAAGATAACCGTAAGCGCGCGGCGCGCGGTTTGCCGCAGCACCCCATTGACCAGAATCTGATTGAAGCCTTGAAAGTCGGTATGCCTGACTGTTCCGGCGTGGCATTAGGTGTTGATCGTCTGGTGATGTTGGCGCTGGGCGCGGAGACACTGGCTGAAGTCATCGCCTTTAGCGTTGACCGGGCATAATTCTGAAAAATTACTGAATTAACAGCGAAGAATGGCGTGATAAGCGCCATTCTGTAGCATATGTTTTCATTTTTCCGCTAAAGGCCACAATTTAAGACTGGATATTTGATATCATCCAGGTATCAATTCTGTATTGGTTTTTACGCTGCCCGCTCAATGTTGGGCAGTGCAGTTCAGTGGGCGCGTTTTATACACGCGCTGAAATGAAGGATGGTTTCATGCCTCACTCGATAAAAAAGATGAGTCTGATAGGACTCATATTGATGATCTTTACTTCTGTATTTGGATTTGCCAATAGCCCATCGGCTTATTACTTAATGGGTTATAGTGCGATTCCCTTTTATATATTTTCTGCATTGTTATTCTTTATTCCATTCGCCTTAATGATGGCTGAAATGGGAGCTGCTTATCGCAAAGAAGAAGGCGGTATCTATTCCTGGATGAATAATAGTGTCGGACCACGTTTTGCCTTCATTGGTACGTTTATGTGGTTTTCCTCTTATATCATCTGGATGGTGAGTACCTCCGCGAAAGTTTGGGTACCGTTCTCAACATTCCTCTACGGTAGCGACATGACCCAGCACTGGCATATTGCCGGACTGGAGCCTACGCAGGTGGTTGGTCTGCTGGCAGTGGCATGGATGATTCTGGTCACCGTCGTTGCTTCAAAAGGGATTAATAAAATTGCCCGCATTACTGCGGTGGGCGGTATTGCAGTAATGTGTCTGAATTTAGTATTGCTGTTAGTAAGCATTACTATTTTGTTATTAAATGGTGGGCATTTCGCGCAGGATATTAATTTCCTTGCATCACCGAACCCAGGTTATCAGTCCGGTCTGGCAATGCTATCGTTTGTGGTATTTGCCATTTTTGCCTATGGCGGAATTGAAGCGGTTGGTGGTCTGGTTGATAAAACGGAAAATCCAGAAAAGAACTTTGCCAAAGGTATTGTTTTTGCCGCTATTGTTATTTCAATCGGTTATTCGCTGGCAATATTTTTATGGGGCGTCAGCACAAACTGGCAGCAGGTATTAAGTAATGGTTCCGTTAACCTCGGCAATATTACCTATGTGCTGATGAAGAGCCTCGGGGTGACGCTGGGTAACGCACTGCATTTGTCACCTGAAGCGTCATTGTCGCTGGGCGTATGGTTTGCGCGTATTACCGGACTGTCGATGTTCCTCGCTTATACCGGTGCGTTCTTTACACTTTGCTATTCACCGCTGAAAGCCATCATCCAGGGGACGCCGAAAGCATTGTGGCCGGAACCGATGACGCGCCTGAATGCGATGGGGATGCCGTCTATCGCCATGTGGATGCAGTGTGGGTTGGTTACTGTCTTCATCCTGCTGGTTTCGTTTGGTGGCGGTACCGCATCGGCGTTCTTTAACAAGCTGACGCTGATGGCGAACGTGTCTATGACGCTTCCTTACCTGTTCCTCGCGCTGGCTTTCCCATTTTTTAAAGCACGTCAGGATCTCGACAGACCGTTTGTGATTTTCAAAACGCATATGTCGGCAATGATTGCAACAGTGGTTGTCGTACTGGTGGTGACATTTGCGAACGTCTTCACCATCATTCAACCTGTGGTTGAAGCTGGAGACTGGGACAGCACATTGTGGATGATTGGCGGCCCTGTCTTCTTCTCGCTGTTAGCGATGGCGATTTACCAGAACTATTGCAGCAGAGTGGTAAAAAATCCGCAGTGGGTGGCTGAGTAATCAAATGCCCTATCGTCGGCCTGACGATAGGGCGTAATGACAGGGAATTAGTGAGATTTCGTATGCGCTATAGCGAAATTAAACTATGGGTTACCTCATGAGTGCGCGCATGTCTGTCTTGTGCTGCATCTGGTTCATTGTGGCGTTCCTCTGGATAACCATTACCTCCGCGCTGGACAAAGAGTGGATGATTGATGGACGCGGGATTAACAACGTCTGTGATGTTTTGATGTATCTCGAAGATGACGATACTCGCGATGTCGGTGTGATAATGACGTTACCGCTCTTTTTCCCTTTTCTCTGGTTCGCTTTGTGGCGAAAAAAACGCGGCTGGTTTATGTACGCCACCGCGCTGGCTATTTTCGGCTATTGGCTGTGGCAGTTTTTTCTGCGCTATCAGTTTTGCTTATAAGCCGGATGGGTTCATCCGGCCACAAAGACCTTACAAACTTCCCGCCTGACGACCTTTGCCCGCAGAAGTTAATGTTCTCCCCGTTTGCTTACCATTCAGGCTTTCCAAACGCATCTGGAAGGGCGGGAATGGCATATCAATACCGTGGGCATGGAATCCTGCCAGAATTAGCTGGTGAATCTCATGGCGTAGTGGCATACGGTGACCCATCTCAGCGGCGTAAATACGCAGCTCGAAAATTTGAATCCCCTGTTGCAGATCCACCAGGAAGACTTCCGGCGCCGGGTTGTCGATCACCAGCGAGCAGCGACGCGCTGCGGTGAGCAGGATTTCCGTCACTTCTTCACTGTTGGCATCGGCAGGGGCCGGAATCGTCAATACCACGCGCGTGACCGAGTCAGAGAGCGACCAGTTGATAAACTGCTCGGTAATAAACGCCTTGTTCGGCACAATTATCTCTTTACGGTCCCAGTCGCTGATGGTGGTGGCGCGGGTGTTAATTTTTGTCACGCTACCGGTGAGATCGCGGATCGTTACCGTATCGCCAATACGAATCGGTTTTTCGAACAGGATAATCAGGCCAGAGATAAAGTTGGCGAAAATCTCCTGTAAACCAAAGCCCAGACCAACACCGAGCGCGGCGACCAGCCACTGCAATTTCGACCACTCAATACCAATCATCGAGAAGCCGACCAGCCCGCCAATCAGCATCAGCAGATATTTGGTGATGGTGGTGATGGCGTAGCCCGTACCCGGCGTTAAATCCAGGTGCTGCAGAATCGCCAGTTCCAGCAGCGCGGGCAGGTTGCGCACCAGCTGCGTGGTGATGATAAACACCAGAATGGCAATCAGTACCGCACCGAGGGTAATCGGCTCCAGGCTTTCTACGCCCTGTACCGTGGAAGTGACATCCCACAGCGAAATATTTTCGAGGAAGCCGAAAGCAGAATGGATTTCTGACCACAGCACAATGACCGAAAGCAGGGCGATCAACATCAAAATTGAGCGCACCAGCCGCAAGGATTGCGCACTGATGGCATCGAGATCGACTTCGCTTTCATCGACTTCAATTGCTCCTTCCGGGCTACTGTGATGATGCGCTTCCTCTTCGCCACGCGCGCGCTGCGCTAACATCTCTGCCCGGCGATGCTTCGCCCGGTCAAACGCCAGCCTGCGGCGCTGGATCAGCATCCAGCGGCGGATAACGTGATAAACCACCAGTAGCAAAAACCAGATGGCAACCGAGGTTTCAAGCCTCGCTAACAGCGCCTGCGCCGTTGCCAGATAACCCACCGCCGACGCCAGAATGGCAACCAGCGGTGCGCCAATCATCATGTTCCACAGCATATGGTTGGTAATGTTGTCGCCGCTGCCCTCTTTGTTGAGATACAGCGGGATCCCGGCCTTTTTCAGGCTGAGGGTGACCACCGCCAGCGCACCGCAAATGAGGATAAAGCAAAGCCGTCCCAGCGAACCGGAGAATTCACGGTCGTCGAGGTTATCGAACATCATCAGCGCCATAATCAGCGGCACAATAAGCCCGATGCTCATCAGGTAGTAACGCATCCCACGGGAAACTCGTTCGCGCGGCCAGCCAAAATGAGCGATAAACAAGCCGTTCGGGCGAGCAAAGGTGGCGCAAATCATCACTACCCACAGCAGCGGCACGGTGGCTGTTACGCCATCACCAATCGCGACCGCCAGCGGATAAGGCCACGCCTCGCGCAAGCCGTAACCCAGTGTCATCCACAGCACAGGCAGCGGTGACGCGACGAGAATCGACCAGAAAAGAGTGCGTAACGTCAGCCAGAAGTGATCCTGAGTCACTTTGCCGACTTTCGCCGCCGAACGTTCAAGAAAACGGGTGAAATAGCGGCGCGAGTAAATACTGCAACCGACCAGAATCAACGCGCCAAACAGCGGCAAAATCGTCTCTTTACTGGTCAGCATCATCACACTGGCTTTGCCCAACTGACTGAAGGTGTCCAGCGAAATGAGACGACGCAGATCCTGGGCGATTTCCAGCGGCCAGGCGATGGTCATCGGGCGCACGTCAGAGGTCCAGAACAGATAGCGGTGCGTCGCTTCGTTCACCTCTTTCAGCGCATCCTCCAGTTGCCCGTTGGAGACTTTCAGCTTGGTCAGCTCCAGCAGTAGCGTGTCGCCACCCTGCAACAATGAGTTCAGCAACTCACGCTGAGTGCGTAGCTGTGCTTCCAGAATACGGTTTTGCTCAGCGGTCAGTGGCTGACCGTCGGCCTGATGGATTTGCCGTAGCAGCGGCTGTTTATTAAGCAGATCCTCATAACGTAACCGTTGCACACGTAACTGCGCCATTTCGGTATCAAGCTGTTGTGGTTTTGGCATTTCCGGTAGCCGTGCCACCTGCGCCCGCAACGCTTCGCCGAGCAGGTTAGATGATCCCAGCCATTGCGACTGTTCACGCAGCGTATTCAACGCCTGCCGGACCTGTAACGTCTGGCTGGCAGCCTGACGCTGTTGCGAGGCAACGAGATCCATCCGCTGCGCCTGTTGATTCAGCGCCGCCGATAGTTCGCGGTTAATTTTAAACTGGGCGACGATATCTTTTGGCAAATCGGCGCTACTTTCCGCCAGTTGCTCGGTACTTTCCAGCGCCCGTTCCGCTTCCAGTTGGCGTTGACTATTCAACTGGTTGCGTAGTGCTTGCAAATATGCATCCAGCTGCTGGCTCTCTTTTTCCGCCAGCTCAGAGCGCAAGCGCGCTAATTCCTGGCGGTTATTGGCAGATAGCTGCGCCAGCTCCAGTTCATCAACGAGCGCTTTCAGACGTGCGGAGTCAGACTGCAACGCGAAATTTTGTGCCTGATTGAGCGGGGTATTGCCGGTAAGTGTCCCCAGGCGGCGCTCGATTTCATTCAACTGACGGCGGGCATCGGTTTGCTGTTGCGGCAGTTGATTCAGCGAATCGGCAATCTCGCGGGCGCGCTCCTGCTCTTGTTGGGCCTGACGGCTTTTATCCAGCAACTGACTGCTGATCTGGAGAATTTCCTGATTCAGCGCATCGTTAGACATTCCCGGCGACACGCTGCGTGGCTCGTCACGCATGTTGTTTAACTGCGCGCGCAGAGTGGCGGAAAGTTTCGGATAATTATCAATGACTTCTTGATATTGCTTGATGCGCTCAAGGGAACCTTTTCGTTCCTCAAGCGCATTTAAGGCAGACTGGAGCGCCTCTACGACTTCCGGCTGCGCAGGTTTCGCCGCTTTTGCCTGCTCCAGTTCCTGGGTGATTTGTTTGCTATCGGGGGCCGTCGCGGCGTACGCCCCCCAACTGAGGCACCAGGCCATCAGAAAAGTGATAATCAGGCGCACGTCAGCGTTTCCTTTGATGGATTAGACCTGGTCTTTTTTGTCGTCAACCAATGGGCTGGCGTCGTGTTCTGCCTCGATTTCTTCAGCAGGAAGCGGGGCTGGTTCAGCGTCTGGCGTAACAAAGGTTTCGGTAGATACTGCCAGCGGCTGGCCAATTTTCGTGACAGACAGGCTTTCCAGTTGCTCAACCAGGTTCACTTTACCTGGTGCAAACAGGTTGATAACGGTAGAGCCAAGTTTAAAGCGACCCATTTCCTGGCCTTTCAGCAATGCCACAGAACCGTCGTTTTCCCCGGCAGGCCAGGTCCAGCGCTTGATGATGCCTTCGCGCGGCGGCGTAATGGTGCCCGCCCAGACCGTCTCAATGCTGCCTACAATCGTCGCACCGACCAGAATCTGCGCCATCGGGCCAAATTCGGTATCGAACAGGCAGATCACGCGTTCGTTACGGGCAAACAGATTCGGCACGTTCTGAGCCGTGAGATGGTTAACGGAGAAGAGATCGCCCGGCACGTAGATCATTTCACGCAGAATACCGTTGCACGGCATGTGTACGCGGTGGTAGTCACGTGGGGAGAGGTAAGTGGTCACAAACGTACCGTTACGGAAGAGATCCGCCATCAGATAGTTGCCTGCCAGCAGGGCTTCGAGGCTGTAGTTGTGGCCTTTGGCTTGCAGGATTTTATCTTCTTCGATTTTACCCAACTGGCTGATAACGCCATCGGCAGGCATAACCAGTACATTCGGATCGGTATCGATTGGGCGTACTTCGTCACGCAGCGGACGGACAAAGAATTCGTTAAAGGTGCGGTAGCTGGCGGTGTCCGGCTTTTGCGCCTCTTTCATGTCGACCTTGTAGTATTTAACGAACAGATCGATAACCAGTTTTGTCAGCCATCCTGCCCGCTTGCTTGCGCCCCAACCCGCCAGGCGAGTAAGCCATAGTTTCGGCAGAATGTACTGTAGCGAAAGTTTAAATGAATTTAACAAGGTAGCCTCCAGGCCATTGTTTTGTCGTTCCTGATCCGGCCTACATGCCGGATCCTGAAAAAAAGGGGACGATTCTAACGACGGTTAGCTTAATTGTCAGTCATCCGTATCAGAAAAGTTTTTACGCGTTTTTACCTGCGCCATGCTTTCCAGAATACGGTGATAGTTTTCGAAACGGGTTTCCGCGATTTTCCCTTCCTCAACCGCTTCCCGGATAGCGCAGCCCGGATCGGTATCGTGTTTGCAATCGCGATATTTACACAGACCTAAATAGTCATGGAATTCGACAAAGCCCTGAGTGATTTGTTCCGGCTCCAGGTGCCAGAGACCAAACTCACGCACACCTGGGGAATCAATCACATCACCGCCGTGCGGGAAGTGATACAGTCGTGCGGCGGTCGTGGTGTGCTGACCAAGCCCCGAGTTGTCAGAGACATCGTTGGTCAGGATCTCTTTTTGCAGCCCCAGCAACGCGTTCAGCAGGCTGGATTTGCCAACGCCAGACTGCCCGGCAAAAATGCTGATGCGCCCGGTCAACGCCTCTTCCAGCGGTTTCAGCCCATCCTGAGTATGACTGGAAACCATCAATACGCGATAACCGATATTGCGGTAGATATCCATCTGCTCGTTGACGAACTCCATGCCTTCGTCGTCCAGCAGGTCTATCTTGTTGAGCACAATAATCGGCTCAATCTGCAAGGTTTCGCAGGCCACCAGGTAACGGTCGATAATATTGAGCGACAGCTCCGGCAAAATGGCGGAGACAATGACAATCTGGTCGATGTTGGCAGCAATAGGTTTCACACCGTCGTAAAAATCCGGGCGCGTCAACACTGAGGTGCGCTCATGCACCGCTTCGACGATCCCTTTGACATTTACGCCTTCCGCCGCTGGTTTACCCGGACGCCAGACTACGCGGTCGCCGGTCACCAACGAACGGATGGTACGGCGAATATTGCAGCGGTGAACGTCGCCATCGGCGGATTCCACATCAGCGTGCATACCAAAGCGGCTGATGACGATACCTTCATCAGGCTCGCCAAACAGATTGTCGTCGTAGTCGGGCTTCTCCTTAGACGTTTTAAGACGACGCTGGTGATTGGCGTTCACGCGGCGCTGCTGGCCTTTGGAGAGTTTATTTTTACTCAATCGTACAGACTCCTGGTCGCCCCTGATGGGCAAAACATCTATGATACACGCAATTGTGGATCAATATAGTCACTGTGAATGGGTGGAAAATAGCATGAGTGCCAATGAAAACAACCTGATTTGGATCGATCTTGAGATGACCGGTCTGGATCCCGAGCGCGATCGCATTATTGAGATTGCCACGCTGGTGACCGATGCCAACCTGAATATTCTGGCAGAAGGGCCGACCATTGCAGTACATCAGTCCGATGAACAGCTGGCGCTGATGGATGACTGGAACGTGCGCACCCATACCGCCAGCGGGCTGGTAGAGCGTGTGAAAGCGAGCACGATGGGCGATCGTGAAGCTGAACTGGCAACGCTCGAATTCTTAAAACAGTGGGTGCCTGCGGGAAAATCGCCGATTTGTGGTAACAGCATCGGTCAGGACCGTCGCTTCCTGTTTAAATACATGCCGGAGCTGGAAGCCTACTTCCACTACCGCTATCTCGATGTTAGCACCCTGAAAGAGCTGGCGCGCCGCTGGAAGCCGGAAATTCTTGACGGCTTTACCAAGCAGGGGACGCATCAGGCGATGGATGATATCCGTGAATCGGTGGCGGAGTTGGCTTACTACCGCGAGCATTTTATCAAGCTGTAAAATTTTTCCTGGTCACGTAAGCGCCGGAATCCACTTGCGGCGGCGTGATTTTGACGCTAAATTGAACGTCTTGCTGATAATTTCAGCACTTGAGATAAAAACTCAAAAAAAATTTTTTAGGGGGGTTGCAGAGGGAAAGATTTCTCGTATAATGCGCCTCCCGTAACGACGCAGAAATGCGAAAATTACGAAAGCAAAATTAAGTAGTACGCGGGAATAGCTCAGTTGGTAGAGCACGACCTTGCCAAGGTCGGGGTCGCGAGTTCGAGTCTCGTTTCCCGCTCCAAAATTTGAAAAGTGCTGTAAAGCACAGACCACCCAAGCGGGAATAGCTCAGTTGGTAGAGCACGACCTTGCCAAGGTCGGGGTCGCGAGTTCGAGTCTCGTTTCCCGCTCCAAAATTTGAAAGTGCTGTAAAGCACAGACCACCCAAGCGGGAATAGCTCAGTTGGTAGAGCACGACCTTGCCAAGGTCGGGGTCGCGAGTTCGAGTCTCGTTTCCCGCTCCAAATTCTTCTCTCAATAAAATATCCACAGCGACGCGATGCGTTATTGCTGGTTTTTGTTGTCTCTGACAAACTCTTGTAAACAGAGTTATCCACAGCCTCAGGCCGTAATCTTAATTTCAAAGAAACTTCGCACGGTGAATAGTATTTTTTTAACCTATTGATAGATAAGTTAAAAATTAAGATTTCGTTTTGTCGTATCGATCACTTGACGATTTTTTCCGGCTTGAATTGCAATGCGTTTTTATTTTTATTCACAAGCTGTGGATGAATCAGGCGTCACGCGGTAACCCTTTTTCAATCACCCGAACCAGACGCTGTTTTTTCGGTAATTGCACTTCGACCACGCACGCATTTCGTCTCTCGATTTGCTGCGCAATCGCCCACGCTATGTGCTCATCAAGAAGTGGGTGCTCACCTTTACGACTTTCCAGCGCTGTCAAAATCGTTTCATCCCAGGGGGCATTGCCTAATGCTACGGCGATATTACGCAGCCAACGCAGGTGACCTATACGGCGAATCGCCGAACCTTCCGTGACTTTTAAAAACTGCTCTTCGCTCCAGGCGAATAACTCAATGAGTTCCGGAGCGTGTAGCGGCTTACGCGGGCTGAAATCGTCTTCTGTAGTGAGTTGCGAATAGCGATTCCACGGGCAGATAAGCTGGCAGTCATCGCAACCGTAAATACGGTTTCCCATTAACGGTCGCAACTCTTCCGGGATCGCCCCTTCCAGTTCGATGGTGAGATAAGAGATACAGCGGCGAGCATCGACGGTATATGGCTCGACGATGGCACCGGTCGGGCAAATCGTCATACAGGCCACGCATTTACCGCATCCTTCCTCGACTGGTTGATCCACGGGTAGCGGAATATCGACCAGCAATTCGCCTAAAAAGAAGAACGAGCCGGCCTCACGATTGAGGATAAGTGAGTGCTTACCTGTCCAGCCGAGCCCAGCTTTTTCAGCTAACGGGCGCTCAAGAATAGGCGCAGAATCGACAAACGGTCTAAAATTCAGCGAAACACAATGTTGCTGAATCATCTCGCCCAGCTTTTTGAGTCGGTTGCGCAGAAGTTTGTGATAGTCACGGCCCAGCGCATAACGGCTAACATAGCCGAGTTTGGGGTTTTTCAGCGTGCTGGCAAATGCGGCGTTAGCAGGAAGGTAATTCATCCGCACGCTGATCACACGCAGCGTACCGGGCAATAGTTCGTGAGGGCGAGCGCGCAGCATACCGTGACGCGCCATCCAGTCCATTTCGCCGTGGTATTGTTTGTCCAGCCATGCTTGCAGTTTGGGCTCGGACGCGCTGAGATCGGTATCGGTAATACCTACCTGCTGAAAGCCCAGTTCCAGCCCCCACTGTTTAATATTTTGCGCTAATTGATTGAGATCGAGGGGCTCTGACATGACGGACCATACAATGAAGAAAAACCCCGTAAGTATACCACACACAGTCTGGTACGCCGACGATATCCGCCGCGGAGAACGCGAGGCGGCAGATGCGCTGGGGCTCACACTCTATGAGCTGATGCTTCGCGCTGGCGAAGCCGCATTCCAGGTGTGTCGTTCGGCTTATCCTGACGCCCGCCACTGGCTGGTGCTGTGCGGTCATGGTAATAACGGCGGCGATGGCTACGTGGTCGCGCGGCTGGCCAAAGCGATCGGTATTGATGTCACGCTGCTGGCCCAGGAAAGTGACAAACCGTTGCCGGAAGAGGCCGCGCTGGCACGCGAAGCATGGTTAAACGCGGGAGGCGAGATCCATGCTTCGAATATTGTCTGGCCCGAATCGGTAGATCTGATTGTTGATGCGCTGCTCGGCACCGGCTTGCAGCAAGCGCCCCGCGAATCCATTAGCCAGTTAATCGACCACGCTAATACTCACCCTGCGCCGATTGTGGCGGTTGATATCCCTTCCGGCCTTCTGGCTGAAACCGGCGCTACGCCAGGCGCGGTAATCAACGCCGATCACACCATCACTTTTATTGCGCTGAAACCAGGCTTGCTCACTGGAAAAGCACGGGATGTTACCGGACAACTGCATTTTGACTCACTGGGGCTGGATAGCTGGCTGGCAGGTCAGGAGACGAAAATTCAGCGGTTTTCGGCAGAACAACTTTCTCACTGGCTGATACCGCGTCGCCCGACTTCGCATAAAGGCGATCACGGGCGGCTGGTGATTATTGGTGGCGATCACGGCACGGCGGGGGCTATTCGTATGACGGGGGAAGCGGCGCTGCGTGCTGGTGCTGGTTTAGTCCGAGTACTGACCCACAGTGAGAACATTGCGCCGCTGCTGACTGCACGACCGGAATTGATGGTGCATGAACTGACTATGGACTCTCTTACCGAAAGCCTGGAATGGGCCGATGTGGTGGTGATTGGTCCCGGTCTGGGCCAGCAAGAGTGGGGGAAAAAAGCCCTGCAAAAAGTTGAGAATTTTCGCAAACCGATGTTGTGGGATGCCGATGCATTGAACCTGCTGGCAATCAATCCCGATAAGCGTCACAATCGCGTGATCACGCCGCATCCTGGCGAGGCCGCACGGTTGTTAGGCTGTTCCGTCGCTGAAATTGAAAGTGACCGCTTACATTGCGCCCAACGTCTGGTACAACGTTATGGCGGCGTAGCGGTGCTGAAAGGTGCCGGAACCGTGGTCGCCGCCCATCCTGACGCTTTAGGCATTATTGATGCCGGAAATGCAGGCATGGCGAGCGGCGGCATGGGCGATGTGCTCTCTGGTATTATTGGCGCATTGCTTGGGCAAAAAATGAGCCCTTATGATGCAGCCTGTGCGGGCTGTGTCGCGCACGGTGCGGCAGCTGACGTACTGGCGGCGCGTTTTGGAACGCGCGGGATGCTGGCAACCGATCTCTTTTCCACGCTACAGCGTATTGTTAACCCGGAAGTGACTGATAAAAACCATGATGAATCGAGTAATTCCGCTCCCTGATGAGCAGGCAACATTAGACCTGGGCGAGCGGGTAGCGAAAGCCTGCGATGGCGCAACCGTAATCTATCTGTATGGCGATTTAGGTGCAGGTAAAACCACCTTTAGCCGGGGCTTTTTACAGGCTCTAGGTCATCAGGGTAATGTCAAAAGCCCCACTTATACGCTGGTCGAACCCTATTCGCTCGACAATTTAATGGTTTATCACTTTGATTTGTACCGCCTTGCCGATCCCGAGGAGCTGGAGTTTATGGGGATCCGCGATTATTTTGCCAACGATGCCATCTGCCTGGTGGAGTGGCCACAACAAGGTACAGGTGTTCTTCCTGACCCGGATGTCGAAATACACATTGATTATCAGGCACAAGGCCGTGAGGCGCGCGTGAGTGCGGTTTCCTCTTCGGGTGAATTGTTGCTGGCGCGTTTAGCCGGTTAACCTTTGAAAGGTGGCGGGATGATGTATCGCATCAGAAATTGGTTGGTAGCGACGTTGCTGCTGCTGTGCGCGCCGGTGGGTGCCGCGACGCTCTCTGATATTCAGGTTTCTAACGGTAATCAACAGGCACGGATAACGTTGAGTTTTATTGGCGATCCTGATTATGCGTTTAGCCATCAAAGCAAACGCACCGTGGCGCTCGATATCAAACAAACGGGGGTAATTCAGGGGCTGCCGTTGTTGTTCAGCGGTAATAATCTGGTGAAGGCGATTCGCTCCGGAACGCCTAAAGATGCACAAACGCTACGGCTGGTGGTCGATCTCACCGAAAACGGTAAAACCGAAGCGGTGAAGCGGCAGAATGGCAGCAACTACACTGTTGTCTTTACGATTAACGCCGATGCGCCGCCACCGCCTCCGCCAGTGGTTGCGAAACGCGTTGAAACGCCTGCGGTTGTCGCACCGCGCGCCAGCGAACCGGCGCGCAATCCGTTTAAAACGGAAAGTAACCGCACTACGGGTGTTATCAGCAGTAATACGGTAACGCGTCCGGCAGCCCGCGCGACGGCTAACACTGGCGATAAAATTATCATCGCTATTGATGCCGGACACGGCGGTCAGGACCCTGGCGCTATCGGCCCCGGTGGTACGCGGGAGAAAAATGTCACCATCGCCATCGCGCGTAAATTGCGTACTTTGCTCAATAACGATCCGATGTTTAAGGGCGTTTTAACCCGTGACGGGGATTACTTTATCTCGGTGATGGGGCGCAGTGATGTGGCACGTAAGCAAAACGCCAATTTCCTTGTGTCGATTCATGCCGATGCAGCACCGAACCGCAGTGCGACTGGCGCTTCCGTATGGGTGCTCTCTAACCGTCGCGCCAACAGCGAAATGGCCAGCTGGCTGGAGCAGCACGAGAAACAGTCGGAGCTGCTGGGCGGGGCGGGTGATGTGCTGGCGAACAGTCAGTCTGACCCCTATTTAAGCCAGGCGGTGCTGGATTTACAGTTCGGTCATTCCCAGCGGGTAGGGTATGATGTAGCGACCAGTATGATCAGTCAGTTGCAACGCATTGGCGAAATACATAAACGCCGACCAGAACACGCGAGTCTCGGCGTTCTGCGTTCGCCGGATATTCCGTCAGTACTGGTCGAAACCGGTTTTATCAGTAACAACAGCGAAGAACGTTTGCTGGCGAGCGACGATTACCAACAACAGCTGGCAGAAGCCATTTACAAAGGCCTGCGCAATTACTTCCTTGCGCATCCGATGCAATCTGCGCCGCAGGGTGCAACGGCACAAACGGCCAGTACGGTGACGACGCCAGATCGCACGCTGCCAAACTAAGGACGATTGATGCCAATTCAGGTCTTACCGCCACAACTGGCGAACCAGATTGCCGCAGGTGAGGTGGTCGAGCGACCTGCGTCGGTAGTCAAAGAACTGGTGGAAAACAGCCTCGATGCAGGTGCGACGCGTATCGATATTGATATCGAACGCGGTGGGGCGAAACTTATTCGCATTCGTGATAACGGCTGCGGTATCAAAAAAGACGAGCTGGCGCTGGCGCTGGCGCGTCATGCCACCAGTAAAATCGCCTCTCTGGACGATCTCGAAGCCATTATCAGTCTGGGCTTTCGCGGTGAGGCGCTGGCGAGTATCAGTTCGGTTTCCCGCCTGACGCTCACTTCACGCACCGCAGAACAGCAGGAAGCCTGGCAGGCCTATGCCGAAGGGCGCGATATGGACGTGACGGTTAAACCGGCGGCGCATCCGGTGGGAACGACGCTGGAGGTGCTGGACCTGTTCTACAACACCCCGGCGCGGCGCAAATTCCTGCGCACCGAGAAAACCGAATTTAACCATATCGATGAAATCATCCGCCGCATTGCGCTGGCGCGTTTCGACGTCACTATCAGTCTGTCGCATAACGGCAAAATCGTACGCCAGTATCGTGCAGTGCCGGAAGGCGGGCAAAAAGAACGGCGTTTAGGCGCGATTTGCGGCACCGCTTTTCTCGAACAAGCGCTGGCGATTGAATGGCAACACGGCGATCTCACGCTGCGCGGCTGGGTGGCCGATCCAAATCACACTACGCCCGCACTGGCAGAAATTCAGTATTGCTACGTGAACGGTCGCATGATGCGCGATCGCCTGATCAATCACGCGATCCGCCAGGCCTGCGAAGACAAACTGGGGGCCGATCAGCAACCGGCATTTGTGTTGTATCTGGAGATCGACCCGCATCAGGTGGACGTCAACGTGCACCCTGCCAAACACGAAGTGCGTTTCCATCAGTCGCGTCTGGTGCATGACTTTATCTATCAGGGCGTGCTGAGCGTGCTACAACAGCAACTGGAAACGCCGCTACCGCTGGACGATGAACCACAACCTGCACCGCGTGCCATTCCGGAAAATCGCGTGGCGGCTGGGCGCAATCACTTTGCTGAACCGGCAGTTCGTGAGCCGGTAGCTCCGCGCTACTCTCCTGCGCCCGCCTCAGGCAGTCGTCCGGCTGCCTCCTGGCCGAATGCGCAGCCTGGTTACCAGAAACAGCAAGGTGAAGTGTATCGCCAGCTTTTGCAAACGCCCGCTCCGATGCAAAAACCAAAAGCGCCAGAACCGCAGGAACCTGCACTTGCGGCGAACAGTCAGAGTTTTGGTCGGGTACTGACTATCGTCCATTCCGACTGTGCGTTGCTTGAGCGCGATGGCAACATTTCACTTTTATCCTTGCCAGTGGCAGAACGTTGGCTGCGTCAGGCACAATTGACGCCGGGTGAAGTGCCAGTTTGCGCCCAACCGCTGCTTATTCCGTTGCGGCTAAAAGTTTCTGGCGAAGAAAAATCGGCATTAGAAAAAGCGCAGTCTGCCCTGGCGGAACTGGGTATTGATTTCCAGTCCGATGCGCAGCATGTGACCATCAGGGCCGTGCCTTTACCCTTACGCCAACAAAATTTACAAATCTTGATTCCTGAACTGATAGGCTACCTGGCGAAGCAGTCCGTATTCGAACCTGGCAATATTGCGCAGTGGATTGCACGAAATCTGATGAGCGAACATGCGCAGTGGTCAATGGCACAGGCCATAACCCTGCTGGCGGACGTGGAACGGTTATGTCCGCAACTTGTGAAAACGCCGCCGGGTGGTCTGTTACAATCTGTTGATTTACATCCGGCGATAAAAGCCCTGAAAGATGAGTGATATCAGTAAGGCGAGCCTGCCTAAGGCGATTTTTTTGATGGGGCCGACGGCCTCCGGTAAAACGGCGTTAGCCATTGAGCTGCGTAAAATTTTACCAGTAGAGTTGATAAGCGTTGATTCTGCCCTTATTTACAAAGGGATGGATATCGGGACGGCGAAGCCGAACGCTGAAGAGTTACTCGCCGCGCCGCACCGATTGCTGAATATTCGCGATCCGTCGCAGGCTTACTCGGCTGCTGATTTTCGCCGCGATGCGCTGGCGGAAATGGCCGATATCACCGCGGCGGGGCGGATCCCACTGTTAGTGGGCGGTACGATGTTGTATTTCAAGGCATTGCTGGAAGGGTTGTCGCCGCTACCGTCGGCAGACCCGGAAGTACGGGCCAGAATTGAGCAACAGGCGGCAGAGCAAGGTTGGGAGTCATTGCATCGTCAACTTCAGGAGATCGATCCGGTTGCGGCAGCAAGGATTCATCCAAATGATCCACAAAGGCTTTCCCGGGCACTGGAAGTTTTTTTCATTTCGGGTAAAACTTTAACGGAACTGACGCAAACGTCAGGAGACGCTCTACCGTATCAGGTGCATCAGTTCGCCATCGCCCCGGCGAGCCGTGAACTGCTCCATCAACGAATTGAGCAGCGTTTTCATCAGATGTTGGCTTCAGGTTTTGAAGCAGAAGTCCGGGCGCTTTTTGCCCGAGGAGATTTGCATACGGATTTGCCTTCCATTCGTTGCGTGGGTTATCGCCAGATGTGGTCTTACCTTGAAGGCGAAATCTCATACGATGAAATGGTTTATCGAGGTGTTTGCGCCACGAGACAGTTGGCGAAGCGGCAGATAACCTGGCTGCGTGGTTGGGAAGGGGTTCACTGGCTTGACAGTGAAAAACCAGAACAGGCGCGTGACGAAGTATTACAGGTTGTTGGTGCTATCGCAGGCTGAATGTGTACAATTGAGACGTATCGTGCGCAATTTTTTCAGAATCGAAAGGTTCAAAGTACAAATAAGCATATAAGGAAAAGAGAGAATGGCTAAGGGGCAATCTTTACAAGATCCGTTCCTGAACGCACTGCGTCGGGAACGTGTTCCAGTTTCTATTTATTTGGTGAATGGTATTAAGCTGCAAGGACAAATCGAGTCTTTTGATCAGTTCGTGATCCTGTTGAAAAACACGGTCAGCCAGATGGTTTACAAGCACGCGATTTCTACTGTTGTCCCGTCTCGCCCGGTTTCTCATCACAGTAACAACGCCGGTGGCGGTACCAGCAGTAACTATCATCATGGTAGCAGCGCGCAGAATACTTCCGCGCAACAGGACAGCGAAGAAACCGAATAAGGTTTCGGGCTGTTTTTTTACACGGGGAGCCAGCGATCCTGCGTTCCCCGCTGATCTATTTAGAGGGTTATACGCTTGTTTGACCGTTATGATGCTGGTGAGCAGGCGGTACTGGTACACATCTATTTTACGCAAGACAAAGATATGGAAGACCTCCAGGAGTTTGAATCTCTGGTCTCTTCCGCCGGTGTCGAAGCATTGCAGGTGATTACCGGTAGCCGTAAAGCGCCGCACCCAAAGTATTTTGTAGGTGAAGGTAAAGCAGTTGAAATTGCGGAAGCCGTAAAAGCGACGGGAGCTTCGGTCGTTCTTTTTGACCATGCCCTGAGCCCGGCGCAGGAGCGTAACCTGGAGCGTTTGTGCGAGTGTCGTGTCATCGACCGCACCGGCCTTATTTTAGATATTTTCGCCCAACGTGCGCGTACCCATGAGGGTAAGTTGCAGGTTGAGTTGGCGCAGTTGCGCCATCTGGCTACGCGCCTGGTGCGTGGCTGGACCCACCTTGAAAGACAGAAAGGCGGGATTGGTTTGCGTGGTCCGGGTGAAACCCAGCTCGAAACCGACCGTCGTTTGTTGCGTAATCGCATCGTGCAGATACAGTCGCGCCTGGAAAGAGTTGAAAAGCAGCGTGAGCAGGGGCGGCAATCGCGTATCAAAGCCGACGTTCCTACTGTTTCGCTGGTGGGATATACCAACGCCGGTAAATCTACTCTTTTCAATCGAATCACCGAAGCGCGGGTCTACGCGGCAGACCAGTTGTTTGCCACCCTCGACCCGACGTTGCGGCGTATTGACGTTGCGGATGTCGGTGAAACCGTGTTGGCAGATACCGTAGGGTTTATTCGCCACCTGCCGCATGATCTGGTGGCGGCATTTAAAGCCACGTTACAAGAGACGCGGCAAGCCACATTGCTGCTGCACGTCATTGACGCGGCGGATGTGCGTGTACAAGAAAACATCGAAGCGGTGAATACGGTTCTTGAAGAGATTGATGCTCACGAGATCCCAACCCTGCTGGTGATGAACAAGATCGATATGCTGGACGATTTCGAACCGCGTATTGACAGAGATGAAGAGAACAAACCGATCCGTGTCTGGCTTTCTGCGCAGACCGGAGCGGGGATACCACAGCTTTTTCAGGCTTTGACGGAGCGTCTTTCTGGCGAGGTGGCGCAGCATACATTGCGTCTGCCGCCGCAGGAAGGGCGCCTGAGAAGTCGTTTTTATCAGCTTCAGGCAATAGAAAAAGAGTGGATGGAGGAGGACGGCAGCGTAAGTCTGCAAGTTCGTATGCCGATCGTTGACTGGCGTCGCCTCTGTAAACAAGAACCGGCGTTGATCGATTACCTGATCTAACGGCGTAGCGTCTGAAGCGTGGAGTCATATCCTCTGGCGTCGAAAGACAACAGGGATCACCGCATAACAAATATGGAGCACAAACATGGCGTGGAATCAGCCCGGTAATAACGGACAAGACCGCGACCCGTGGGGAAGCAGCAAACCTGGCGGCAACTCTGAGGGAAATGGAAACAAAGGCGGTCGCGATCAAGGGCCACCTGATTTAGATGATATCTTCCGCAAACTGAGCAAAAAGCTCGGTGGTCTGGGCGGCGGTAAAGGCACCGGATCTGGCGGTGGCAGTTCATCGCAAGGCCCGCGCCCGCAGCTTGGCGGTCGCGTCGTTACCATCGCAGCGGCAGCGATTGTCATTATCTGGGCGGCCAGTGGTTTCTATACCATTAAAGAAGCCGAACGCGGCGTGGTAACACGCTTTGGTAAATTCAGCCATCTGGTTGAGCCGGGTCTGAACTGGAAACCGACGTTTATTGACGAAGTCAAACCGGTGAACGTGGAAGCCGTGCGTGAACTGGCAGCTTCTGGTGTGATGCTGACGTCTGACGAGAACGTAGTGCGCGTTGAGATGAACGTGCAGTACCGCGTCACCGATCCGGAAAAATATCTGTATAGCGTGACCAGCCCGGATGACAGTCTGCGTCAGGCTACCGACAGCGCCCTGCGCGGGGTTATCGGTAAATACACCATGGACCGCATTCTGACGGAAGGTCGTACCGTGATTCGTAGCGATACTCAGCGCGAACTGGAAGAGACGATTCGTCCGTATGACATGGGCATCACTCTGCTGGACGTCAACTTCCAGGCTGCTCGTCCGCCGGAAGAAGTAAAAGCGGCGTTTGACGATGCGATTGCCGCGCGTGAAAACGAACAGCAATACATTCGTGAAGCAGAAGCGTATACCAACGAAGTTCAGCCGCGTGCGAACGGTCAGGCGCAACGTATCCTCGAAGAGGCGCGTGCGTACAAGGCCCAGACCATCCTGGAAGCCCAGGGTGAAGTGGCGCGCTTTGCTAAACTTCTGCCGGAATATAAAGCCGCGCCGGAAATTACTCGCGAGCGTCTGTATATCGAGACGATGGAAAAAGTGTTGGGCAACACCCGCAAAGTGCTGGTTAACGATAAAGGTGGCAACCTGATGGTTCTGCCGTTAGACCAGATGCTGAAAGGTGGTAACGCCCCTGCGGCGAAGAGCGATAACGGTGCCAGCAATCTGCTGCGTCTGCCGCCAGCCTCTTCCTCCACAACCAGTGGAGCAAGCAACACGTCGTCCACCAGTCAGGGCGATATTATGGACCAACGCCGCGCCAACGCGCAGCGTAACGACTACCAGCGTCAGGGGGAATAACGATGCGTAAGTCAGTTATCGCGATTATCATCATCGTGCTGGTAGTGCTTTACATGTCTGTCTTTGTCGTCAAAGAAGGTGAGCGCGGTATTACGCTGCGTTTTGGTAAGGTACTGCGTGACGATGACAACAAACCTCTGGTTTATGAGCCGGGTCTGCATTTCAAGATACCGTTCATTGAAACGGTGAAAATGCTCGACGCACGTATTCAGACCATGGACAACCAGGCCGACCGCTTTGTGACCAAAGAGAAGAAAGACCTGATCGTCGACTCTTACATCAAATGGCGCATCAGCGATTTCAGCCGTTACTACCTGGCAACGGGTGGTGGCGACATTTCGCAAGCGGAAGTGCTGTTGAAACGTAAGTTCTCTGACCGTCTGCGTTCTGAAATTGGTCGCCTGGACGTGAAAGACATCGTCACCGATTCCCGTGGTCGTCTGACCCTCGAAGTACGTGACGCGCTGAACTCCGGTTCTGCGGGTACAGAAGATGAAGTTACTACCCCGGCGGCAGATAACGCCATTGCCGAAGCGGCAGAGCGCGTAACGGCTGAGACGAAGGGCAAAGTTCCGGTCATCAACCCGAACAGTATGGCGGCGCTGGGTATTGAAGTTGTCGATGTGCGAATTAAGCAGATCAACCTGCCTACCGAAGTGTCTGAAGCGATCTACAACCGTATGCGCGCCGAGCGTGAAGCGGTAGCGCGTCGTCACCGTTCACAAGGTCAGGAAGAAGCGGAAAAACTGCGCGCGACTGCCGACTATGAAGTGACCAGAACGCTGGCAGAAGCTGAGCGTCAGGGCCGTATCATGCGTGGTGAAGGCGATGCCGAAGCAGCCAAACTGTTTGCTGATGCATTCAGTAAAGATCCGGACTTCTACGCATTCATCCGTAGCCTGCGTGCTTATGAGAACAGCTTCTCTGGCAATCAGGACGTGATGGTCATGAGCCCGGATAGCGATTTCTTCCGCTACATGAAGACGCCGACTTCCGCAACGCGTTAATATAACGACTGCGGTACAGGTCAATAAAGCCACCGCATCCTCAGGGATGTCGGTGGTTTTCTTTTTCTATAAGGATAATGAATGAATTCGACAATCTGGCTGGCGCTTGCCCTGGTTTTGGTACTGGAAGGTTTAGGGCCGATGCTTTACCCGAAGGCATGGAAGAAGATGATCTCTGCGATGACCAATTTGCCCGATAATATTTTACGTCGTTTTGGCGGTGGACTTGTGGTTGCGGGCGTTGTGGTCTACTACATGTTGAGGAAAACGATTGGCTGAACAAAAAACAGACTGATCGAGGTCATTTTTGAGTGCAAAAAGTGCTGTAACTCTGAAAAAGCGATGGTAGAATCCATTTTTAAGCAAACGGTGATTTTGAAAAATGGGTAACAACGTCGTCGTACTGGGCACCCAATGGGGTGACGAAGGTAAAGGTAAGATCGTCGATCTTCTGACTGAACGGGCTAAATATGTTGTACGCTACCAGGGCGGTCACAACGCAGGCCATACTCTCGTAATCAACGGTGAAAAAACCGTTCTCCATCTTATTCCATCAGGTATTCTCCGCGAGAATGTAACCAGCATCATCGGTAACGGTGTTGTGCTGTCTCCGGCCGCGCTGATGAAAGAGATGAAAGAACTGGAAGACCGTGGCATCCCCGTTCGTGAGCGTCTGCTGCTGTCTGAAGCATGTCCGCTGATCCTTGATTATCACGTTGCGCTGGATAACGCGCGTGAGAAAGCGCGTGGCGCGAAAGCGATCGGCACCACCGGTCGTGGTATCGGGCCTGCTTATGAAGATAAAGTAGCACGTCGCGGTCTGCGTGTTGGCGACCTTTTCGACAAAGAAACCTTCGCTGAAAAACTGAAAGAAGTGATGGAATATCACAACTTCCAGTTGGTTAACTACTACAAAGCTGAAGCGGTTGATTACCAGAAAGTTCTGGATGATACGATGGCTGTTGCCGACATCCTGACTTCTATGGTGGTTGACGTTTCTGACCTGCTCGACCAGGCGCGTCAGCGTGGCGATTTCGTCATGTTTGAAGGTGCGCAGGGTACGCTGCTGGATATCGACCACGGTACTTATCCGTACGTAACTTCTTCCAACACCACTGCTGGTGGCGTGGCGACCGGTTCCGGCCTGGGCCCGCGTTATGTTGATTATGTTCTGGGTATCCTCAAAGCTTACTCAACTCGTGTAGGTGCAGGTCCGTTCCCGACCGAACTGTTTGATGAAACTGGCGAGTTCCTCTGCAAGCAGGGTAACGAATTCGGCGCAACTACGGGGCGTCGTCGTCGTACCGGCTGGCTGGACACCGTTGCCGTTCGTCGTGCGGTACAGCTGAACTCCCTGTCTGGCTTCTGCCTGACTAAACTGGACGTTCTGGATGGCCTGAAAGAGGTGAAACTCTGTGTGGCTTACCGTATGCCGGATGGTCGTGAAGTGACGACCACTCCGCTGGCAGCTGACGACTGGAAAGGTGTAGAGCCGATTTACGAAACCATGCCGGGCTGGTCTGAATCCACCTTCGGCGTGAAAGATCGTAGCGGTCTGCCGCAGGCGGCGCTGAACTACATCAAGCGTATTGAAGAGCTGACTGGTGTGCCGATCGATATCATCTCTACCGGTCCGGATCGTACTGAAACCATGATTCTGCGCGATCCGTTCGACGCGTAATTCTGGTACGCCTGGCAGATATTTTGCCTGCCGGGCTAACAGTGTGATACATTGCTGTGTCGGTTAAGCCATTACGCTATCCGACACAGTGTTAAATCCTCGCTTTTTTCCTTCCCCGAACTGAAATAAATTAGCGACACAGCTTGTGGCTGGTTTATCATCAATATAAATGTATTTTTTCCCGATTTCCCTTTTGAGGTTGATGTGCAGTTAACGAGTTTCACTGATTACGGATTACGTGCGCTGATCTACATGGCGTCATTGCCAGAAGGGCGGATGACCAGTATTTCTGAAGTGACTGACGTCTACGGCGTCTCCCGTAATCATATGGTCAAAATAATCAATCAACTTAGTCGTGCCGGCTACGTGACTGCTGTTCGTGGAAAAAATGGCGGCATTCGCCTGGGTAAATCGGCGAGTGCGATACGTATTGGTGATGTGGTGCGCGAGCTGGAGCCCTTATCGCTGGTGAATTGCAGCAGTGAGTTTTGCCACATTACACCTGCCTGTCGGTTGAAACAGGCGCTTTCTAAGGCCGTGCAAAGTTTTCTTACGGAACTGGATAACTACACGCTTGCCGATTTGGTTGAAGAGAATCAACCGCTTTATAAATTATTGCTGGTGGAGTGACGAAAATCTTCATCAGAGATGACAACGGAGGAACCGAGATGTCACAAGATCCTTTCCAGGAACGCGAAGCTGAAAAATACGCGAATCCCATCCCTAGTCGGGAATTTATCCTCGAACATTTAACCAAACGTGAAAAACCGGCCAGCCGTGATGAGCTGGCGGTAGAACTGCACATTGAAGGCGAAGAGCAGCTTGAAGGCCTGCGTCGCCGCCTGCGCGCGATGGAGCGCGATGGTCAACTGGTCTTCACTCGTCGTCAGTGCTATGCGCTGCCGGAACGCCTCGACCTGGTGAAAGGTACCGTTATTGGCCACCGTGATGGCTACGGCTTTCTGCGGGTTGAAGGGCGTAAAGATGATTTGTATCTCTCCAGCGAGCAGATGAAAACCTGCATTCATGGCGATCAGGTGCTGGCTCAGCCGCTGGGCGCTGACCGTAAAGGTCGTCGTGAAGCGCGTATTGTCCGCGTACTGGTGCCAAAAACCAGCCAGATTGTTGGTCGCTACTTTACCGAAGCGGGCGTCGGCTTTGTGGTTCCTGACGATAGCCGTCTGAGCTTCGATATCTTAATCCCGCCCGATCAGATCATGGGCGCGCGGATGGGCTTTGTGGTCGTAGTCGAACTGACTCAGCGTCCGACTCGCCGCACCAAAGCGGTGGGTAAAATCGTCGAAGTCCTTGGCGATAATATGGGCACCGGCATGGCGGTTGATATCGCTCTGCGTACCCATGAAATTCCGTATATCTGGCCGCAGGCTGTTGAGCAACAGGTTGCCGGGCTGAAAGAAGAAGTGCCGGAAGAAGCAAAAGCGGGCCGTGTCGATTTGCGCGATTTACCGCTGGTCACCATTGATGGCGAAGACGCCCGTGACTTTGACGATGCAGTTTACTGCGAGAAAAAACGCGGCGGCGGCTGGCGTTTATGGGTCGCGATTGCCGACGTCAGCTACTATGTGCGTCCGTCAACGCCGCTGGACAGAGAAGCGCGTAACCGTGGCACGTCGGTGTACTTCCCTTCGCAGGTTATCCCGATGCTGCCGGAAGTGCTCTCTAACGGCCTGTGTTCGCTCAACCCGCAGGTAGACCGCCTGTGTATGGTGTGCGAGATGACGGTTTCGTCGAAAGGCCGCCTGACTGGCTACAAATTCTACGAAGCGGTGATGAGCTCTCACGCGCGTCTGACCTACACCAAAGTCTGGCATATTCTGCAGGGCGATCAGGATCTGCGCGAGCAGTACGCCCCACTGGTTAAGCATCTCGAAGAGTTGCATAACCTCTATAAAGTGCTGGATAAAGCCCGTGAAGAACGCGGCGGGATTTCATTTGAGAGCGAAGAAGCGAAGTTCATTTTCAACGCTGAACGCCGTATTGAACGTATCGAACAGACTCAGCGTAACGACGCACACAAGTTGATTGAAGAGTGCATGATTCTGGCGAATATCTCGGCGGCGCGTTTTGTTGAGAAAGCCAAAGAACCGGCACTGTTCCGTATTCACGACAAGCCGAGCACCGAAGCGATTACCTCTTTCCGTTCAGTGCTGGCGGAGCTGGGGCTGGAACTGCCGGGCGGTAATAAGCCGGAACCGCGTGACTACGCGGAGCTGCTGGAGTCGGTTGCCGATCGTCCTGATGCAGAAATGCTGCAAACCATGCTGCTGCGCTCGATGAAACAGGCGATTTACGATCCAGAAAACCGTGGTCACTTTGGCCTGGCATTGCAGTCCTATGCGCACTTTACTTCGCCGATTCGTCGTTATCCAGACCTGACGCTGCACCGCGCCATTAAATATCTGCTGGCGAAAGAGCAGGGGCATCAGGGCAACACCACTGAAACCGGCGGCTACCATTATTCGATGGAAGAGATGCTGCAATTGGGTCAGCACTGTTCGATGGCGGAACGTCGTGCCGACGAAGCAACGCGCGATGTCGCTGACTGGCTGAAGTGTGACTTCATGCTCGACCAGGTAGGTAACGTCTTTAAAGGCGTAATTTCCAGCGTCACTGGCTTTGGCTTCTTCGTCCGTCTGGACGACTTGTTCATTGATGGTCTGGTCCATGTCTCTTCGCTGGACAATGACTACTATCGCTTTGACCAGGTAGGGCAACGGCTGATGGGTGAATCCAGCGGCCAGACTTATCGCCTGGGCGATCGCGTGGAAGTTCGCGTCGAAGCGGTTAATATGGACGAGCGCAAAATCGACTTTAGCCTGATCTCCAGCGAACGCGCACCGCGCAATGTCGGTAAAACGGCGCGCGAGAAAGCGAAAAAAGGCGATGCAGGCAAAAAAGGCGGCAAGCGTCGTCAGGTCGGTAAAAAGGTAAACTTTGAGCCAGACAGCGCCTTCCGCGGTGAGAAAAAAACGAAGCCGAAAGCGGCGAAGAAAGACGCGAGAAAAGCGAAAAAGCCATCGGCGAAAACGCAGAAAATAGCCGCAGCGACCAAAGCGAAGCGTGCGGCGAAGAAAAAAGTGGCAGAGTGATCAATACCCTCTTTAAAAGAAGAGAGTTAGATTGCTGACAAAATGCGCTTTGTTCATGCCGGATGCGGCGTGAACGCCTTATCCGGCCTACATAATCACGCAAATTCAATATATTGCAGAGATCATGTAGGCCGGATAAACGTAGTGCATCAGGCAAAACGTAAACAACGAGTACATTAATGAGCGAAATGATTTACGGCATCCACGCAGTGCAGGCCCTGCTGGAGCGCGCCCCTGAACGTTTTCAGGAAGTCTTTATTTTAAAAGGCCGTGAAGATAAACGTCTGTTACCGCTGATTCACGCCCTTGAGTCCCAGGGCGTGGTTATCCAGTTGGCAAACCGTCAGTATCTCGATGAGAAAAGCGACGGTGCCGTGCATCAGGGCATTATCGCCCGTGTGAAGCCAGGACGTCAGTATCAGGAAAACGATCTGCCGGATTTGATCGCTTCGCTCGATCAACCGTTCCTGCTGATCCTCGACGGTGTAACCGATCCGCACAACCTCGGCGCGTGCCTGCGTAGCGCGGACGCTGCTGGCGTTCACGCGGTGATTGTGCCGAAAGATCGCTCCGCACAGCTCAACGCTACGGCGAAAAAAGTAGCCTGCGGCGCGGCAGAAAGCGTTCCGCTGATTCGGGTGACTAACCTTGCGCGCACCATGCGTATGTTGCAGGAAGAGAATATCTGGATCGTCGGTACGGCAGGCGAGGCGGATCATACACTCTATCAGAGCAAAATGACCGGACGCCTGGCGCTGGTGATGGGTGCGGAAGGTGAAGGTATGCGTCGCCTGACTCGTGAACATTGCGATGAGTTGATCAGCATCCCGATGGCTGGAAGCGTTTCTTCCCTGAACGTTTCGGTTGCGACCGGAATTTGCTTATTTGAAGCGGTGCGCCAGCGCAGCTAGTTCATCGCTATCCATTCAATGGATATTTTGTTAGCCCGATAATTTTTACGTATCGGGCTTCGAATGGAAAATACCCTTAATGGTGGGAATCAATACCGATATTGATATCCTGTAAGGTGTTGAGTTCCTGTTCAATACGCGAACGTGCATTCAGCAGGATACGCGTGACATCGGCAATTTTTTCTTTTGTCGCACGAAATACGGGTATTGAAATGCTGATGGCGGCAAGCGTTTTATTTCGCTGTTTTAAGGCAACAGCATAACATACCGTCTCCTCATTGATTTCCCTGTTATCAAATGCATAGCCATTTACTCTGGCATCCTCAAGTTGTTGGCGCAATTGTTCCAGGGTCGTAACGCTATACGATGTCATGGGAACAAAACCGTCAGGGTAGAGTTGCCGAATTTGTTGATCACTGTATTCACAGATAATGGCTTTTCCCAGCGCAGAATAGATAGCAGGCAGACGAGTCCCAATATGTGAAACCAGTTGTACGGTTTGTGCCGCCTGCACCTTATTGATATATAAAACATCTGCACCGTCCAGGATCCCCATCTGACAAACTTCATTGCACTCTTTGACAATGTTGTTCATCTCTTTGTAAACCATTTTTAACCAGTACGATCTGTCGAGGAAAGCACGGGACAGAATCGAGCAGGAGATCCCCAGATTATAAAGCTGGGTATTAGCGTCATAACTGATGTACCGCTGTTCAACCAGCGTTTTGAGGATGGGAAAAATCGTTCCTTTCAGGATGCCTGTTTTTTCCGAAAGGTGAGTTAATGAAACACCCTGATTCTCCGCTGCCAGTGCTTCCAGTATCTCTAACACCCGGATGGTAGGCTTATGTTCCATAATGACTATTTTCCTTACCATGAGTAATGCGCCATTCTAGGGAGAATTATAATTCAAGTAAATTAACCCCCTCGCGTTCCTTGACTGCTGTTGAGCCCATCAGTCCTTTTTTAGCGTGATACTGGTCATAAAACGGATAAAAAAAGAACTGCGATTGTTTTTTATGCAGGTCTCTGACATAATTACTCCAAATATATCAATAGCTTAGCTGTATCACTTCTGTGATTGGCTAAATTTGACTCATTTCTGAGGTTGGGTATACTCATTTTAGTTTGTATTTAAAAACGTTGTTTGTATATATGAACAATAAAACTATGATGAGGTAGGCATGAAAAGTCGTTACATAACCCCCGTTGTCACCATATTTGATGAACAAGGGCGAATCGATCCTGAGCAAAACACTCAGATTTATGATTTTATTAAAAATCACGTGTCCGGGTTTGTTGTGATGGGCAGTACTGGTGAGTTTTTTTCTCTTAATATGGAAAACGCCCGCCAAATGATTAAAACCTGTAGTGAGTTTTCCCGAGGCGATATGAAGGTTTATGCCGGAGCCAGTCGCATGGACGTCAATGAATCAATATCACTGGCCAATTACGCCTGGGAGCAAGGATTGGATGGTGTGATGATCATCAGTCCTTATTATTTCCCTCTGGATGATGAAGCTATTTTTGATTTCTACAGTACGATTGCAAGCCAAACCCCGGCTCATATTTTTATTTATAACTTCCCGGAGAGAACCGGGTACAGCGTATCACCAGAGATTTGTTTACGACTGGCAGATAAATATCCCAATATTATTGGTATGAAAGATACCGTCCCTGATGCTTTCCATACTGCGCAGGTTATCAATACCGTAAAGAAAAATATCCCTCATTTTGAAGTGTATGCAGGATATGACAATAATTTTGCCCACAACATACTATCTGGTGGAGATGGCTGTATTGGTGGTTTATCCAATATTGTCCCTGAATTTTTTGCCTCCTGGATGCAAGCATTCACGAATGACGATTTACTTGCAGTCGCGCAGCATCAGCAGATAGTCGATCAACTAATGGCCGTTTACAGCGTGAATTCTCCTTTTATTCCCACTTTCAAAAAAGCCCTTCAGTTAAAGGGGGTTATTCAATCAGAGCGGTGTTCTTCACCATTTAATATACTTGATGATATTCAATCCCGGAGATTGCAGGAAATTTTATCTGTCACCGATTATTATAAATAATATAAAACCTATAAATAGAATATCTTACCAACAGAACTAAGGATTTATTTATGGCTAATATAACCCAATACGATAATCCGCTGTTGAATTCCGCAATTCAAAAATCGTGGAAACGTTTAGTACCCTTAATGTTCATAATATATTTTGTTGCCTTTATTGATCGGGTAAATGTTGGCTTTGCCAAAGATGCAATGAAACTGGATATTGGATTATCAGAGTCGGCATTCGCTCTCGGTGCAGGAATATTTTTCGCTGCCTATGCACTTTTCGGCATTCCAGCTAACCTGATCCTCAATAAAATCGGCGCACAAAAGTGGTTAAGTATTACAACTGCAATTTGGGGCCTTCTCTCGGCAATGACGGGATTTGTCACCAGTGAAACACAATTTATTATTTTGCGCTTTCTGTTAGGGCTGGGCGAGGCGGGGTTCTATCCCGGAATTTTACTGCTCGCATCCATTTATTTTCCTAACAAGGTTCGCGGGTCGGTCGTGGGAATATTTGTGTTGGGGGTGCCGCTGGCGTTAACGCTCGGTTCGCCAATATCGGGAGCTTTACTTGAACTACATGGCTGGATGGGACGTCCAGGATGGTTCTGGATGTTTGTCATTGAGGGATTGCCGGCATTAGTGCTTGGTATCTTTGCCTGGTTCTACCTTGATGATAATCCGACGAAAGCGCGATTTCTTACCCAGGAAGAAAAAGACGCTTTGAATAAGCAACTGGAATCTGAACGACAGAAAACAGAAACCAGTTCAGTGATTTCAGCATTGAAAAATGCCAAAGTTTGGCATCTGGCATTAATCTACGGCACCATCCAGATATCAGTATATGGTTTAATGTTTTTCCTTCCGTCACAGGTTGCATCGCTGATGGGAGAAAGCCTTGGCTTTAAGCAGTCATTAGTCGCGGCAATACCATGGGCGTGCTCTGCTTTTGGTGTCTATTACATTCCGCGAATTGCTGACCGCAATCCTTCCCGGCGTGTGGCCATTTCGGTTATGTGTATGTTGGCTGCTGCTGTCGGCCTTGCCCTTTCCGCATTTGCGGGGCCTGTTGTGGCGATTGGTGCACTTTGTTTAAGTGCGGTTGGTTTCCTCTCAGTACAGCCAATATTCTGGACTTTCCCTCCACAACTTCTTACTGGTCCGGCACTGGCTGCGGGGATCGGTTTTTGCACCACGATGGGCGCTTTCTGCTCGTTCCTTGCTCCTCTTATCCGTGTTGAGGTTGATCGGGCAATGGATTGCAGCATCGCCGGATTGATGGCGTTGTCTGTAATTACTATCGGCTGCGCATTATTGATTGGATTGCTGCAAAAGAGCCAACAGGCAGCAAAAGCATACAGTTAATAAGATTGAACATCTGACTGGAAGAATATGATTATGCAAAAAATATTACGTATCGACAGTAACGATAATCTCATTGTCGCGTTGAAAGACCTGCACGCTGGAGAATCGTTCTCGTGGGATGACGACAACATAACGTTAGTAACTGATGTTAAGGCTAAACATAAGTTTGCGACGCAAGATATTCCTCTGGATGGCATTGTTTCGATGTACGGTACGCCAGTTGGCAAGGCCACGCGTCCCATCGTTAAGGGAGAAGCGATTACCGTTGATAATATTCGCCACTATGCAGCTCCTGTCACACTGGAGGATGTTGAACCCTACCACTGGCAGGCACCGGATGTCTCTGAATGGAGCACCCGCACTTTTAAAGGTTATGTCCGTGACGATGGCAGAGTGGGTACTGCCAGTTACTGGTTAGTCTTTCCATTGGTATTTTGCGAGAACCGTAATGTCAGTAAGTTAACCAATGCTTTGAATGATGCTTTGGGTTATACCAATAACTCACTGAAAAAGTTTGCTCTTAATCTGACGTCCGGTAGCGATGAACTGATCGAAACCGCGAGAATGTTTCCGCATATTGAAGGTGTTCGCTGTATTACGGTCACCAGTGGTTGTGGTGGTGCAACTTCAGACTGTGAAACTATGTGCGATGTATTAGCTGCTTATGCTGACCATCCGAATGTAATCGGTATGACGGTATTCAGTTTAGGATGTGAAAAAGCGCAGCAGAAAATGTTTAAGGATGCGCTGGCGAGACGTAATCCTGAATTTGATAAACCTGCGCTCTACTTTCTCCAACAGGAGTGGGACAGCGAAGAGCGGATGATGCAGACCGCTTTACAGCAGACTTTCGAGGCAATGAAAGCGGTGAAGCCGACAGAAAGAGTAGAGGTCCCTCTTTCCTGTCTCAAAGTGGGGATGAAGTGTGGTGGTTCCGATGGTTTTTCTGGTATCTCCGGCAACCCTGCAATGGGGCTGGTTTCTGACTGGTTGACAACGCTTGGTGGCGCTTCCGGGTTAGCAGAATTTCCAGAATTATGTGGGGCAGAAGGTGATATGGTTAAGCGTTGTATTAATCTTGAGGATAAAAAAAAGTTCCTCAATCTAATGCAAGGCTACGAAAAGACAGCGAACTTTTTCGATACCACCATTGCGGATAACCCAAGTTTTGGCAACATCGCGGATGGGTTGATTACTGACGCAATAAAATCTACCGGAGCAGCGAAAAAAGGCGGGCGAGCGCCAATTGTGAGTGTATGCGATTACGCTGAACCTATGCCCGATAGTGGATTATCGTTGGTGTGTACTCCGGGCAATGACGTGGACGCGGTAACCGGATTGGTAGCAGCAGGATGTAATGTGGTTATCTTCTCGACGGGTCTTGGTACGCCCACCGGTAACCCGATTGTTCCGGTGTTAAAAATATCCACCAACAGCACGATTGCCAGACGATTGTCTGACATGATTGATTTCGACTGTGGCCCAGTGATTGACGGCACTCCGCTGGAAGATGTGAGTAGAGAATTATTTGAAAAAGTTATTGAAACTGCCAGTAAGGACTACGTCGTGAAGGCAGACAAACTCGAACAGTTTGATTTTATGTTGTGGAAGCGGTCGTTAGACTTGTAGTGACCAATCATTAGCGTCAGTGTATGTAGACTGGCGCATTTTTTATCGTATGCATGCGTTAAATTTTTGGTTCTTCTTAATAGCCATCCAGATTTGGATGGTTTTTTTTTGTCTATAGCTGGTAAGATAATTATGTACTGCAAATATTCATTTTGTTAATATTTAAACTAAATCTATATGGAATAATATATGACATGGAATCCGTTGGCGCTGGCGACGGCGCTGCAAACTGTACCTGAACAAAATATTGATGTGACAAATAGCGAGAGCGCATTAATTATTAAAATGAATGATTATGGCGATTTGCAAATCAATATTCTTTTTACTTCCCGCCAAATGATTATCGAAACCTTTATTTGTCCGGTGAGTAGTATCAGCAATCCAGATGAATTTAATACCTTCTTATTAAGAAATCAGAAGATGATGCCGTTGTCATCGGTAGGGATCTCCAGCGTACAACAGGAAGAGTATTACATTGTTTTCGGGGCGTTATCGCTTAAATCTTCTCTTGAAGATATCCTGCTTGAGATAACCTCGCTGGTAGATAACGCATTGGATCTGGCTGAAATTACAGAAGAATATTCACACTAATTACAAGGACGGGTATTTATGGGAATTTTAAAAAGTTTATTTACGCTGGGGAAATCGTTTATCTCCCAGGCGGAAGAATCCATTGAAGAAACCCAGGGCGTGCGCATGCTGGAACAGCATATCCGTGACGCTAAAGCTGAACTCGATAAAGCCGGAAAATCTCGCGTTGATCTGCTGGCGCGGGTGAAATTAAGTCACGATAAGCTGAAAGATTTACGTGAGCGCAAAGCCAGTCTGGAAGCCCGTGCGCTGGAAGCGTTAAGCAAGAACGTTAATCCGTCGTTGATTAACGAAGTTGCTGAAGAAATCGCGCGCCTTGAGAATCTCATTACCACTGAAGAGCAAGTGTTGTCGAATCTGGAAGTCTCCCGTGATGGCGTGGAAAAAGCAGTTACAGCGACAGCGCAGCGTATCGCTCAGTTTGAGCAGCAAATGGAAGTCGTTAAAGCCACTGAAGCCATGCAGCGTGCACAACAGGCTGTAACAACCTCTACCGTTGGCGCATCTTCCAGCGTTTCGACAGCGGCAGAATCCTTAAAACGCCTGCAAACGCGTCAGGCCGAACGTCAGGCTCGCCTGGATGCTGCCGCACAGTTGGAGAAAGTCGCAGACGGTCGCGACCTTGACGAAAAGCTGGCGGAAGCCGGAATTGGCGGTAGCAATAAAAGTAGCGCCCAGGATGTATTAGCAAGACTGCAACGCCAACAGGGCGAGTAATTTTTTTGCCAGCCTCACTGCAAGGCTGGCAACTATTTTAAGGATAAAATATGTCTGGTTTTTTCCAGCGTCTGTTTGGCAAGTATAATAAGCCTGCTATCGCTCGCGGTCCGCTGGGACTTCATCTCAATAGTGGCTTTACGCTCGACACGTTAGCGTTTCGTTTGCTGGAAGATGAATTGCTGATTGCGCTGCCGGGTGAGGAATTTACGGTAGCCGCTGTCAGCCACATCGATCTGGGCGGCGGTAGTCAGATTTTCCGCTACTACACTTCAGGCGATGAGTTTCTGCAAATCAATACCACCGGCGGCGAAGATATTGATGACATTGATGATATCAAGCTCTTTGTCTATGAAGAGAGCTACGGTATCAGTAAAGAGAGTCACTGGCGCGAGGCGATCAACGCCAAAACGATGGGGGCAATGACCTTAAACTGGCAGGAAAAACGCTGGCAGCGATTTTTTAACAGCGAAGAACCGGGAAATATCGAACCCGTCTACATGCTGGAAAAAGTAGAAAATCAAAATCATGCTAAATGGGAAGTCCATAATTTTACCATGGGCTACCAGCGGCAAGTGACCGAAGATACTTACGAATATTTGCTGCTAAATGGTGAGGAATCTTTTAACGATCTCGGTGAGCCAGAGTGGTTATTTTCGCGCGCGTTGGGTGTCGATATCCCGCTGACATCACTTCATATTATTGGTTAATTACAAGGACGTTTACAATGCATATACTGGATTCACTTCTTGCCTTTAGTGCCTATTTTTTTATTGGCGTGGCGATGGTGATTATTTTTCTGTTTATCTACTCCAAAATTACACCGCACAACGAATGGCAGTTAATCAAAAACAATAATACCGCGGCGTCACTGGCGTTCAGCGGTACATTGTTGGGTTACGTTATCCCCTTATCCAGTGCGGCAATCAATGCGGTGAGTATTCCAGATTATTTCGCCTGGGGCGGGATTGCACTGGTGATTCAGTTACTCGTTTTTGCTGGTGTCAGACTTTATATGCCCGCATTAAGCGAAAAAATTATTAATCACAATACCGCAGCAGGAATGTTTATGGGAACCGCCGCGCTGGCTGGCGGTATTTTTAACGCAGCTTGTATGACATGGTAATGGACGATCATGGCCAGAAAACGCAAATCAAGAAATAACAGTAAAATTGGTCACGGAGCGATTAGTCGCATTGGTAGACCGAATAATCCTTTTGAACCGCGTCGCAATCGCTACGCACAAAAATACTTAACGTTGGCGCTAATGGGCGGTGCCGCTTTTTTCGTATTGAAAGGTTGTAGCGATAGTAGCGATGTCGATAACGACGGCGACGGAACGTTTTACGCGACAGTGCAGGATTGTATTGATGACGGTAATAATGCCGACATTTGCGCGCGTGGCTGGAACAACGCCAAAGCGGCATTTTATGCCGATGTTCCGAAGAATATGACTCAGCAGAATTGTCAGTCTAAGTACGAAAATTGCTACTACGACAATGTTGAACAGAGTTGGATCCCGGTCGTTTCTGGATTTTTGTTAAGCCGGGTTATTCGTAAAGATCGCGATGAGCCGTTCGTCTATAACAGCGGCGGATCCTCATTTACTTCCCGCCCCGTCTGGCGCAACACTTCCGGTGATTACTCCTGGCGCTCCGGTTCTGGCAAAAAAGAGTCTTACTCTTCAGGCGGCTTTACCACCAAAAAAGCGTCAACCGTTTCGCGCGGCGGCTATGGTCGTTCTTCCAGCGCCCGTGGGCATTGGGGAGGCTAATCATGCTGAGACACAACGTTCCTGTGCGACGGGATCTGGACCAGATCGCCGCTAACAACGGTTTCGACTTTCATATCATCGACAATGAAATCTATTGGGATGAGAGTCGGGCTTACCGTTTTACTCTGCGCCAGATTGAAGAGCAGATCGAAAAACCGACTGCGGAACTGCATCAGATGTGCCTTGAGGTGGTGGATCGCGCGGTAAAAGATGAAGAGATCCTGACGCAACTGGCGATCCCGCCGTTGTACTGGGATGTGATCGCTGAAAGCTGGCGCGCACGCGATCCTTCGCTGTATGGACGGATGGATTTTGCCTGGTGTGGCAATGCGCCGGTGAATCTGCTGGAGTACAACGCCGATACGCCAACTTCATTGTACGAGTCGGCTTATTTCCAGTGGCTGTGGCTGGAGGATGCCCGGCGCAGCGGCATTATTCCGCGTGATGCCGATCAGTACAATGCTATTCAGGAACGCCTGATTTCACGCTTTAGCGAGCTTTACAGTCGGGAACCGTTTTATTTTTGCTGCTGTCAGGACACCGATGAAGACAGGAGTACCGTGCTGTACTTGCAGGACTGCGCCCAGCAGGCAGGGCAGGAGTCGCGGTTTATCTACATTGAAGATCTCGGTTTGGGCGTCGGCGGCGTACTGACCGATCTTGATGATAATGTCATCCAGCGTGCATTTAAGCTGTATCCGCTGGAGTGGATGATGCGTGACGATAATGGTCCGCTGCTGCGCAAGCGTCGCGAGCAATGGGTGGAGCCGTTATGGAAAAGTATCTTGAGTAATAAAGGGCTAATGCCGCTGCTTTGGCGCTTCTTCCCTGGTCATCCTAACCTTCTTGCATCCTGGTTTGAGGGTGAAAAACCGCAGATTGCCGCTGGCGAAAGCTATGTGCGTAAACCGATCTACTCGCGCGAAGGCGGAAATGTCACCATTTTCGACGGTCACAATAACGTCGTTGACCACGCTGATGGTGATTACGCCGATGAACCGATGATCTACCAGGCGTTTCAACCTCTGCCGCGATTTGGCGATAGCTACACACTCATCGGTAGCTGGATTGTCGATGATGAAGCGTGCGGAATGGGGATCCGTGAAGATAACACGCTGATCACCAAAGACACCTCACGTTTCGTTCCGCATTACATTGCTGGATAAGAATGTTTTAGCAATCTCTTTCTGTCATGAATCCATGGCAGTGACCATACTAATGGTGACTGCCATTGATGGAGGGAGACACAGTGCACTGGCAAACTCACATCGTTTTTAATCAACCTATACCATTAAATAACAGCAACTTATACCTGTCTGATGGCGCGCTCTGCGAAGCGGTAACGCGTGAAGGTGCTGGCTGGGATAGCGATTTTCTAGCCAGTATTGGTCAGCAGTTAGGAACGGCTGAATCCCTTGAACTGGGGCGGCTGGCGAATGTGAATCCGCCTGAATTATTGCGCTACGATGCGCAAGGACGCCGTCTGGACGATGTGCGTTTTCACCCCGCCTGGCACCTGCTGATGCAGGCACTATGTACCAATCGGGTGCACAATCTTGCCTGGGAAGAAGACGCTCGCTCCGGCGCATTTGTGGCGCGCGCGGCGCGTTTTATGTTACATGCGCAGGTTGAGGCTGGGTCGTTATGTCCGATAACCATGACCTTTGCCGCCACGCCATTGTTGTTACAGATGTTACCCACGCCGTTTCAGGACTGGACCACGCCGCTGCTGAGCGATCGCTACGATTCTCACTTATTGCCAGGTGGGCAAAAACGCGGTTTGTTGATTGGCATGGGAATGACGGAAAAGCAGGGCGGTTCCGATGTCATGAGCAACACCACCCGCGCAGAGCGCCTGGAAGATGGCTCTTATCGGCTGGTGGGGCATAAATGGTTTTTCTCGGCGCCGCAAAGCGATGCGCATCTGGTGCTGGCGCAGACTACGGGCGGTTTGTCCTGCTTTTTTGTGCCGCGCTTTTTGCCTGACGGGCAACGCAACGCGATTCGCCTCGAGCGGCTGAAAGATAAGCTGGGTAATCGCTCTAACGCCAGCTGCGAAGTGGAGTTTCAGGATGCCATTGGCTGGTTGTTGGGGCAGGAAGGGGAAGGAGTTCGTCTGATCCTGAAAATGGGGGGGATGACGCGTTTTGATTGCGCCCTAGGTAGCCATGCCATGATGCGCCGTGCATTTTCGCTGGCGATTTATCATGCACATCAACGCCATGTTTTTGGTAATCCATTGATCCAACAGCCCCTTATGCGTCATGTCTTAAGTCGCATGGCACTTCAGCTTGAAGGGCAAACGGCGTTGCTGTTTCGTCTTGCGCGAGCGTGGGACCGGCGCGCCGATGCCAAAGAAGCTCTGTGGGCGCGTTTATTTACACCTGCGGCAAAATTTGTGATCTGCAAACGAGGTATGCCGTTTGTGGCCGAAGCGATGGAGGTGCTGGGCGGCATTGGTTATTGCGAGGAGAGCGAGCTGCCGCGGCTTTACCGGGAGATGCCGGTAAACAGTATTTGGGAAGGTTCCGGCAATATTATGTGCCTGGATGTGCTGCGCGTTCTCAATAAGCAAGCGGGCGTATACGACTTATTGTCGGAAGCATTTTTGGAAGTGAAAGGGCAGGATCGTTATTTTGATCGCGCGGTTCGTCGTTTACAGCAGCAGCTGCGTAAGCCAGCTGAAGAACTGGGGCGAGAAATTACTCATCAGCTATTCCTGCTGGGCTGCGGTGCGCAAATGTTGAAATATGCCTCTCCGCCAATGGCGCAGGCGTGGTGTCAGGTGATGTTAGATACGCGCGGCGGCGTACGGTTGTCAGAGCAGATCCAGAATGATTTATTGCTGCGGGCGACGGGGGGAGTGTGTGTGTAAGCGTATACGACTGATGCGACGCTGGTTTCGATTAACTCAATGAAATATGTGAAAATTGTAGGCCGGACAAGGCGCTCGCGCCGCATCCGGCATTGTTCATTTGCTGTAGATGACACTCATGCATACAGTATTGCCTGTACGCGCCAGTTATCAGGCTGCTGGTCTTCGTACATGGTAATAATGCGGTACCATGACGCACCTTGTTCATCGGCCTTTAACGCCACGATACGTTCCACGTCCTGCGGATCCCCTGAAATATTGCTAACTGAGATCTGACCTATTTCATTCAGGCCCGTCACGCAGTCAGCACTGGCGAATTCTGCAGACTGTGCCGTGGCGCTCGCAGGATAAGTCACTAATTGCAGCGAGGGTGAGGCAAGTAATTGTTTCATCGTCAGCTCCATTTTTCGTTTCCCCACATGTTGCAGGGCATTCCATCGCGGTAATAAACGCCCAGGCTTCCAGCCGGTAATTTATTGTGCACAGGTAAACGCATAGGGACGCAAAGCAATGTAAAGCTGACTATGTAAGTTGTCTGATTTATTTACGGTACAAAATGGCTTGTGAATACCACTGTCCTGTCACGATGGTTTCGTCCACCATGACGACAACGTAATAATCAGCTTTTGCAGCGACAGCTTTCGCTTTGATTTCTGCTAATGCGTCATCCGGAGAACCCCGAACCATCGTGCTTACGCTACCTATTCGCTGTAACCCTTGCGTCTGGTCGCGGCGAATCTCTTGCGGATGGTCCGTTACTGGCGGTGCTGGCTGTGGCGTACCTTGCAGTGCGCTACAGGCACTTAACATCAACACCAATAATAAACTGGCAAACCGGTAAATAACGCTATTACGTTTCCTGCTAACCATAGTGTAGTGCCTTATTAATTTAACTTTGGGGGAATGTTCCCGAATTGTTACCTGGTACGCGATTTTCGAATGAAAACGTGACGAAAGCGTAACCCACATCTCAACATTATGAACTAATACCGCCAGCAGAAACTTGTGCTAAGGATTTCTTCATGTCATACCAGACAAAAAGGAGAGACAGATGATTGAAATAGAATCACGCGAGCTGGCAGATATTCCCGTTCTTCATGCTTATCCTGTCGGGCAAAAAGATACCCCGTTACCGTGCGTAATTTTTTATCACGGCTTTACTTCATCCAGCCTGGTGTATAGCTATTTTGCCGTTGCGCTGGCGCAGGCTGGTTTGCGGGTGATCATGCCGGATGCGCCCGATCACGGTAGCCGTTTTAGTGGCGACGAAGCGCGGCGGTTAAATCAATTCTGGCAAATCTTGCTACAAAGTATGCAGGAATTCACTACTTTACGTGCGGCAATAGCCGAAGAAAACTGGCTGCGTGATGACCGTCTGGCAGTCGGTGGCGCGTCGATGGGCGCGATGACGGCACTGGGAATTACCGCTCGCCACCCCACGGTGAAATGTACCGCCAGTATGATGGGATCAGGCTATTTTACATCGCTCGCCCGTTCACTGTTTCCACCGCTGATACCTGAAACGGCAGCACAACAGAATGAATTCAATAACATTGTCGCGCCGCTGGCAGAGTGGGAAGCGACAAACCACCTGGAACAACTTGGTGACAGACCTCTACTGCTGTGGCATGGCCTCGACGATGACGTTGTGCCTGCCGATGAATCACTACGTTTGCAGCAGGCCTTAAGCGAGACGGGACGGGATAAACTGCTAACCTGTTCATGGCAGCCAGGCGTGCGTCACCGCATTACGCCTGAGGCGTTAGATGCTGCAGTGACATTTTTCCGCCAGCATCTTTAAACACGCAGAATGCTGACCCCTTGCGCTTCCAGTTGTTGCAGGATTTCCGGGTTAGCATTTTTGCCGGTGATCAGCATATCAATTTGATCGGCACGGCTAAAAAGCATTCCCGCGCGTTCGCCAATCTTACTGCTATCAACCAGTACCACCAGTTTCCCTACCACGCTCAGCATCTTCTGCTCTGCCATTGCCGTCAGCATATCGGTTTTATACAACCCTTCTGCTGTCAGTCCTTTGCCGCTGGTAAACATCCAGTGCCCGGCATAGAGACTGTTTTCGCTGCCCTGCGGGCTTAAAGTGATGGACTGACTTTTGTTGTACTGTCCGCCCATAATGATCACGCTGTCATGTTCTTGATCGATCAGGTAATTTGCCAGCGGTAGATAATTAGTGATGATTTGCACTGGCTTGCCACACATTTCCCGCCCAAGCAGAAACGCGGTGGAGCCGCAGTTGATGACTACGCTTTCGCCCGGATTAACCAGCTGCGAGGCCGCTTTAGCGATACGTACTTTTTCATCGTGATTCTGCGCCTGATGCAGATTCATCGGCGTCCAGCGCGGGCGCTGTTGGGTAATAGCTTCTGCGCCATTGCGCACTTTTTTCAGTTTGCCGCTTTCGTCAAGTTTATTGATATCGCGTCGCGCAGTGGCAGGCGAAATTCCCAGACGCTCAACGACTTTCTCAACGGTCACAAAGCCCAATTGTGCGAGCATTTCCAGGAGGATTTGATGTCTTTGTGCTTCAGTCATGAGCTATTCCGATAAAATTTGATTTTTTTAGATGATATTTGAAATAGCCAGGAAATACTACGCCGGATAGCGCGAACTACTCCACGCTATCCGGTATAAACGACAGATTACAGGAATGACTTGAACGGCAGATCCGGTTCAATAGTGAAGCAATCATCGAAACCGCGCGGATAGTGGTACTCGAAGTTGTCTTTATCCAGCGGCCAGGTAAATTTGCCGCCAACCTGCCAGATAAACGGCTTGAAGCCATACTTCAGACGATCTTTTTTCATCTCCCACAGCACGCGGATCTCTTGCGGATCGGCCTGGAAGTTTGACCAGATATCGTGGTGGAACGGGATAACCACTTTCGCATTCAGGGCTTCACCCATACGCAGCATATCGGCGCTGGTCATTTTGTCGGTGATACCGCGCGGGTTTTCGCCGTATGAACCTAAAGCCACGTCGATCTGATGTTCGTTACCGTGCTTCGCATAATAGTTAGAGTAGTGGGAGTCGCCGCTGTGATACAGGGAGCCGCCAGGCGTTTTGAACAGATAGTTCACCGCGCGATCGTCCATGCCGTCCGGCAGTACGCCAGCCGCTTTTTGATCGGCAGGCAGGGTGATCAGTGCAGTACGGTCGAAAGCGTCAAGCGCATGAATTTCAATGTCTTTCACTTTTACAACATCGCCCGGTTTGACCACGATGCAACGCTCTTTCGGTACGCCCCAGCCAATCCACAAATCCACACAGGTTTTCGGTCCAATGAACGGTACGTCATCAGCACAGTTCTGCATCACAGCAGCAGCGACGTTGACGTCGATATGATCGTTGTGATCGTGAGTCGCCAGTACCGCGTCGACCTGGCGAATCGCAAACGGATCAAGAACAAACGGGGTGGTGCGCAGGTTTGGCTGCAGTTTTTTCACGCCAGCCATGCGCTGCATTTGGTGACCCTGTTTCATTAACGGGTTACCGTGACTTTGTTTGCCAGTGCCGCACCAGAAATCAACGCAAACGTTGGTGCCACCTTCCGATTTTAACCAGATCCCGGTGCAGCCAAGCCACCACATCGCAAATGTGCCAGGAGCGACCTGTTCTTGTTCAATTTCTTCATTCAACCAGCTACCCCACTCCGGGAAAGTGCTCAGGATCCAGGATTCACGGGTGATACTTTTCACTTTACTCATCGCCATTTACCTTCATGATAGTTTAATTCGAATCAATATGTGATTGGTTTTGATTAATCCTGACACTATTTTTTCAGGAAGGCAATGACCATTTTTTGACTTTTTGCCAGGGAAGTTGTTGTTGATTTTGAGTGTGGAAAGATTTAATGGAATGTGTAGTTAAATTAACTAAATGAATTTAAATAAATAATTGTTTCGTTGTGTGAATCCCACTCTATCCGTGTGGAATTATTTGCGGGTCGCGTCACATTTAATCATAAATAATCTTGTTGTGATTACTTTTGAAAATTAGAGTGAGTGCACAACATTCCGGGTGTGCGGAATACCCGGTTACCTCTTCTTCAGGAGATCGTTATGGAGATCCTCTACAACATCTTTACCGTGTTTTTTAACCAGGTCATGACCAATGCCCCGTTGTTGCTGGGTATTGTGACCTGTCTGGGCTACATCCTACTGCGCAAAAGTGTCAGCGTTATTATTAAAGGCACGATTAAAACCATAATTGGTTTCATGTTGTTGCAGGCAGGGTCCGGCATCCTCACCAGCACCTTCAAACCGGTGGTGGCGAAAATGTCCGAAGTCTACGGCATTAACGGCGCAATTTCCGATACTTACGCGTCGATGATGACAACCATCGACCGCATGGGCGATGCCTATAGCTGGGTAGGTTACGCGGTGTTGTTAGCGCTGGCGCTGAACATCTGTTACGTGCTGCTGCGTCGCATTACCGGTATTCGTACCATCATGCTGACTGGTCATATCATGTTCCAGCAGGCGGGGCTGATTGCCGTTACGTTGTTTATTTTCGGCTACTCCATGTGGACAACCATTATCTGCACGGCGATTCTGGTTTCGCTCTACTGGGGCATTACCTCCAACATGATGTACAAGCCGACTCAGGAAGTGACGGACGGCTGCGGTTTCTCCATCGGTCACCAGCAACAGTTTGCATCATGGATTGCCTATAAAGTTGCGCCGTTCCTCGGCAAAAAAGAGGAAAGCGTTGAAGACCTCAAACTGCCAGGCTGGCTGAATATTTTCCACGACAACATCGTCTCCACGGCGATTGTGATGACCATCTTCTTTGGTGCCATTCTGCTCTCCTTCGGTATCGACACTGTGCAGGCGATGGCAGGCAAAGTGAACTGGACGGTGTACATCCTGCAAACTGGTTTCTCCTTCGCGGTGGCGATCTTCATCATCACTCAGGGCGTGCGCATGTTTGTGGCGGAACTCTCTGAAGCATTTAACGGTATCTCCCAGCGCCTGATCCCTGGTGCGGTTCTGGAGATTGACTGTGCGGCTATCTATAGCTTCGCGCCGAACGCCGTGGTTTGGGGCTTTATGTGGGGCACCATCGGTCAGCTGATTGCGGTTGGCATCCTGGTCGCCTGCGGTTCCTCGATCCTGATTATTCCCGGCTTTATCCCGATGTTCTTCTCCAACGCCACCATCGGCGTGTTCGCTAACCACTTCGGCGGCTGGCGTGCGGCGCTGAAGATTTGTCTGGTGATGGGGATGATCGAAATCTTTGGTTGCGTCTGGGCGGTGAAACTCACCGGTATGAGTGCCTGGATGGGCATGGCGGACTGGTCGATTCTGGCACCGCCGATGATGCAAGGCTTCTTCTCCATCGGTATCGCCTTTATGGCCGTCATCATTGTAATTGCACTGGCTTATATGTTCTTCGCTGGCCGCGCGCTGCGCGCAGAAGAAGATGCAGAAAAACAACTGGCAGAACAGTCTGCTTAATAAGGAGTTTTGATTATGACCGTACGTATTCTGGCTGTGTGTGGCAACGGACAAGGCAGTTCCATGATCATGAAGATGAAAGTGGACCAGTTTTTAACCCAATCAAACATTGACCACACGGTAAACAGCTGCGCGGTTGGCGAATACAAAAGCGAGTTGAGCGGCGCGGATATCATCATCGCTTCTACGCACATTGCGGGCGAAATCACCGTGACCGGCAACAAATACGTGGTTGGCGTGCGCAACATGCTCTCTCCTGCTGACTTTGGCCCGAAACTGCTGGAAGTGATCAAAGAGCATTTCCCGCAGGATGTGAAGTAAGGACGCGCCATGAAATTACGTGATTCGCTGGCGGAAAATAAATCCATCCGCCTGCAGGCTGAAGCAGAGACATGGCAGGACGCAGTGAAAATCGGCGTTGACCTGCTGGTGGCGGCGGATGTTGTCGAGCCGCGCTATTACCAGGCGATTCTGGATGGCGTGGAACAGTTTGGCCCTTATTTCGTTATCGCTCCGGGGCTGGCGATGCCGCACGGGCGGCCGGAAGAGGGTGTTAAGAAAACAGGTTTCTCTCTGGTAACGCTGAAAAAGCCGCTGGAATTTAACCACGACGACAACGATCCGGTGGATATCCTCATCACCATGGCGGCGGTCGATGCCAATACTCACCAGGAAGTGGGCATCATGCAGATCGTCAACCTGTTTGAAGATGAAGAGAATTTTGACCGTTTACGCGCCTGCCGTACCGAGCAGGAAGTACTGGATCTCATTGACCGCACCAACGCGGCAGCTTAAGAAGGAATTGAACATGTCATTACCGATGTTGCAAGTCGCGCTGGACAACCAGACTATGGATAGCGCCTACGAAACCACTCGCCTGATTGCCGAAGAAGTCGACATTATCGAAGTGGGCACCATTCTGTGCGTGGGCGAAGGCGTGCGTGCGGTTCGTGACCTGAAAGCGCTCTACCCGCACAAAATCGTACTGGCAGACGCCAAAATTGCCGATGCAGGCAAAATCCTTTCGCGTATGTGCTTCGAAGCCAACGCTGACTGGGTGACGGTAATTTGCTGTGCGGATATCAACACCGCCAAAGGCGCGCTGGACGTGGCAAAAGAGTTTAACGGCGACGTGCAGATCGAACTGACCGGTTACTGGACCTGGGAACAGGCGCAACAGTGGCGCGATGCAGGCATTCAGCAGGTGGTTTATCACCGCAGCCGTGACGCGCAGGCCGCAGGCGTGGCGTGGGGCGAAGCGGACATCACCGCGATCAAACGTCTTTCCGATATGGGCTTCAAAGTCACCGTCACCGGAGGCCTGGCGCTGGAAGATCTGCCGCTGTTCAAGGGTATTCCGATTCACGTCTTTATCGCGGGCCGTAGTATCCGTGATGCCGCTTCTCCGGTGGAAGCCGCACGTCAGTTCAAACGTTCCATCGCTGAACTGTGGGGCTAAGGAGCGGATATGTTGTCCAAACAAATCCCGCTTGGCATCTATGAAAAAGCGCTCCCCGCCGGGGAGTGCTGGCTGGAACGCCTGCAACTGGCAAAAACGTTGGGCTTCGATTTTGTCGAGATGTCGGTAGATGAAACGGACGAGCGCCTGTCGCGCCTCGACTGGAGCCGCGAGCAGCGTCTGGCGCTGGTCAATGCGATTGTTGAAACCGGCGTGCGCGTGCCGTCCATGTGCCTTTCTGCTCATCGTCGTTTCCCGCTGGGCAGTGAAGATGACGCGGTGCGGGCGCAGGGGCTGGAGATTATGCGTAAAGCTATCCAGTTCGCCCAGGATGTCGGTATTCGCGTGATCCAGCTGGCGGGCTATGACGTTTACTATCAGGAAGCCAATAACGAAACGCGTCGTCGTTTCCGTGACGGCCTGAAAGAGAGCGTTGAGATGGCAAGCCGCGCGCAGGTGACGCTGGCGATGGAGATCATGGATTATCCGTTGATGAACTCCATCAGCAAGGCGCTGGGCTACGCGCACTATCTCAACAATCCGTGGTTCCAGCTCTACCCGGATATCGGCAACCTGTCGGCGTGGGACAACGATGTGCAGATGGAGTTGCAGGCCGGAATCGGGCATATCGTCGCGGTACATGTGAAAGACACCAAACCTGGCGTCTTCAAAAACGTGCCGTTTGGCGAAGGTGTAGTGGATTTCGAACGTTGTTTCGAAACGCTCAAACAGAGTGGCTATTGCGGGCCGTACCTGATTGAGATGTGGAGCGAAACGGCGGAAGACCCGGCGGCAGAAGTGGCGAAAGCGCGCGATTGGGTGAAAGCGCGCATGGCCAAAGCAGGCATGGTGGAGGCGGCATAATGCAAAAGCTAAAACAGCAGGTGTTTGAAGCCAACATGGATCTGCCGCGCTATGGGCTGGTGACCTTTACCTGGGGCAACGTCAGCGCTATCGACCGCGAACGCGGGCTGGTGGTGATCAAACCCAGCGGCGTTGCCTACGAAACCATGAAAGCGGCCGATATGGTGGTGGTTGATATGAGCGGCAAGGTGGTGGAAGGGGAGTATCGCCCATCTTCCGACACTGCGACGCATCTCGAACTCTACCGTCGTTACCCGTCGCTTGGCGGCATTGTCCATACCCACTCCACTCATGCCACCGCATGGGCGCAGGCGGGGCTGGCGATCCCGGCGTTAGGCACCACGCACGCTGACTACTTCTTTGGCGACATTCCGTGTACGCGCGGGTTAAGCGAAGAAGAGGTGCAGGGCGAGTATGAACTGAACACCGGCAAAGTGATTATCGAAACGCTGGGCAACGCCGAGCCGCTGCATACGCCGGGAATTGTGGTGTATCAGCACGGACCGTTCGCCTGGGGGAAAGATGCCCACGATGCGGTGCATAACGCGGTGGTGATGGAAGAAGTGGCGAAAATGGCGTGGATTGCGCGCAGTATTAACCCACAACTCAATCACATCGACAGCTTCCTGATGAATAAACACTTCATGCGTAAACACGGTCCTAACGCTTATTACGGGCAGAAGTAGAACACGCGCTGCGGAAATTTCCTTCCTCGGGAGATAACTGGTCTAATTCCGCAGCCGTTTTTCAAAAAAAGCCCCCTGCGAAGGGGGCAAAGCAAACTATGGCAATGTTTCGTTGGTTATACCTGGTGCTAGCGATAAATATCCGCGCTGGCGTGCATATTGCCGTTACTCCCCGGTTCCCGCATCAGAATTACGTGGTAGTACGTTGCGCCTTGCGCATCTGTCTCTTCATTTAATGCCTGACGTGCTTCACTTTCAGTGGCGAAGTTATGGTTGATATAAATCACGCCTAAGCTTTGCACATCGTCCATATTTCTGGCCTGGTGGTTATTAATTTCAATGGCTGCCCATGTATTTGCACTTAGCAAAAGCACAGCCAGAAGGGCTAAAACTCGACTGAACATAGATACCTCCTCGACGGCTGACTTTGTGTGCTCTCCTCTGTGATGATCTTCTGATTTAATTTTAATCAATGATAAAGAAGTTGATGGTGACCATTTCTGATGCAGTTGTTCGAAAAAACACCATGATGAAGTGTGATGAACTCCAAATCAGCGGTTTAGAGGTTAATTGCGAAAGGGGAGATTTATTTCGGCTCTGCCCTTGAGTTTAGCGAGGCATACAAGTACTATAACGCGTCATTTTTCAGCCGACCTTTAACACGTTCCTTGCCTCCCCGGGATTCGGCTGACCCAGACAGGAGGCTGAATAATCCGTAAGGAGCAATTCGATGCGTCATTACGAAATCGTTTTTATGGTCCATCCTGACCAGAGCGAACAGGTTCCGGGCATGATCGAGCGCTACACTGCTGCCATCACTGGTGCAGAAGGCAAGATCCACCGTCTGGAAGACTGGGGCCGCCGTCAGCTGGCTTACCCGATCAACAAACTGCACAAAGCACACTACGTTCTGATGAACGTTGAAGCTCCGCAGGAAGTGATCGATGAGCTGGAAACTACCTTCCGCTTCAACGATGCCGTTATCCGCAGCATGGTTATGCGTACCAAGCACGCTGTTACCGAAGCATCTCCGATGGTTAAAGCGAAAGACGAGCGCCGTGAGCGTCGCGATGATTTCGCAAACGAAACCGCTGATGATGCTGAAGCTGGGGATTCTGAAGAGTAATTTCTGATGACCAACCGTCTGGTGTTGTCCGGCACCGTGTGCAGGACTCCCCTTCGAAAGGTCAGTCCATCAGGAATTCCTCACTGCCAGTTCGTGCTTGAGCATCGTTCTGTGCAGGAGGAAGCCGGCTTTCACCGGCAGGCATGGTGTCAAATGCCCGTTATTGTTAGCGGACACGAAAACCAGGCCATTACTCACAGTATAACGGTCGGCAGTCGCATAACCGTTCAGGGGTTCATTTCATGCCACAAGGCAAAGAACGGACTGAGCAAAATGGTTTTGCATGCCGAGCAGATTGAATTGATAGATTCTGGAGACTAGCCATATGGCACGTTATTTCCGTCGTCGCAAGTTCTGCCGTTTCACCGCGGAAGGCGTTCAAGAGATCGACTATAAAGATATCGCTACGCTGAAAAACTACATCACCGAAAGCGGTAAGATTGTCCCAAGCCGTATCACCGGTACCCGTGCAAAATACCAGCGTCAGCTGGCTCGCGCTATCAAACGCGCTCGCTACCTGTCCCTGCTGCCGTACACTGATCGCCATCAGTAATCGGTCACGGTCCATTAATACGACTTTGAGAGGATAAGGTAATGCAAGTTATTCTGCTTGATAAAGTAGCAAACCTGGGTAGCCTGGGTGATCAGGTAAACGTTAAAGCGGGCTATGCTCGTAACTTCCTGGTACCGCAGGGTAAAGCTGTTCCAGCTACCAAGAAAAACATTGAATTCTTCGAAGCACGTCGCGCTGAACTGGAAGCTAAACTGGCTGAAGTTCTGGCAGCTGCTAATGCTCGCGCTGAGAAAATCAATGCACTGGAAACTGTTACCATCGCGTCTAAAGCTGGCGACGAAGGTAAACTGTTCGGTTCCATCGGTACTCGCGACATCGCTGACGCTGTAACTGCAGCTGGCGTTGAAGTGGCTAAGAGCGAAGTTCGTCTGCCGAACGGCGTTCTGCGTACCACTGGCGAACACGAAGTGAGCTTCCAGGTTCACAGCGAAGTATTCGCGAAAGTGATCGTAAACGTAGTAGCTGAATAATTCGTTATTCAACGAGACGTAAAAACGCCGACCATTGGTCGGCGTTTTGCTTTCTATTTTTCGTCAGGTATTAGTTTCGCAAGTAGATCCATTCACCATTCTCTTGTGTCCATAAGTCAGGATGGTTTGCTGGCGTTAGATGCATACGATCACTCCTTATGTCTCGGTCCTGCGGCACTCGCTCGAAACCCAAACCCGAGTAGATTGCTGCTGAACTTGATAAGGAACGCAGACCAATTTTCAAATCATGGGGTAAATCAGAATACGCGTTTAGCAATGCAGCAATGATGAATCCGAGGGCATTAGAAACGCCTGTAACAGTGCGAAGTTGGTCGATATAAAGATCGATTGTTGGTAGTTCAGATGACCAGCAATTAGGCATTTGGGCAGGAAGGGTTACAACGTATCCTATCGTTTGGCCGGTATAGTCTGGAGTACCATAACCAGGTCCCAAAACCACTTCGTGTATTGTGTATTTACTATTGGGTTCGAAGGATTCGACATCTTGCAATAAATATTTCAGTTCTGCGGTTAACCTCGCACCCGTGTAAGCTTTATTGTATTTCTGGGCGTGAATATTATCTAATGTAGCTTCATGGTTCCATCCAAAAGAATTATCACCATTCATTGTTATTCCATCGTAAGCATTACACCTCGTCGCTAACTTATTGAATGCTTGCCAGTCTGAGAGATCTAGTTTGTGGATCTCAACAGTACGTCTGCCATCGCAATTATGATCTCTTCCACGATTTGAAAGTAATGTAGCGCGTGCGTATTGATGAAATTTTAATTTTACTGGTTTGTTGGTGGACGAAAAACGAGATAAATATGCAGGAAATGAATAAATAGTGGTTGGTAATGTCATTGTAATGTTACCTGTTTAATATTTTTACAAATATCGCAGCTGAATGTTCAAAGAAAAAGAATTGATATTAATAAAAATAAGTTTGTTTTCTGAAGTGGTGAAAATAGCGGATGGTGAAAGATATTAATATCAAAAATCGCTCATTATGGATATAACGATGCACCCGGGGAGAAAATGACTTCCACGCCTTACCATTCTTGTTGTGCGGTATGTAATTATTCTACGCTGTCGGTATCGGTGTATTCGTTAATCAGCAGGTTAGCCAGCCACAAAAAGCCATTGAGAAAATTATTGATTTTACATGGGATTATTATATTGCTAATCCTTGGTTTTTAAAAATTGTGCATAGTGAAAATCAAAGTAAAGGTGTGCATTATGCAAAATCACAGCGTCTCTTAGAAATTAACCATGCGCACTTGCAGTTAATGGAATCCTTATTGGATGAAGGGAAGAAACACAATATTTTTAAGCCAGATATCGACCCATTGCAGGTGAATATTAATATTGCTGCGCTTGGCGGATATTATTTGATCAACCAGCATACGCTTGGCCTGGTTTATCCGGTGCGCCGTAAAACCCCGTCCTTCAGGGCGGGGATATACGGCGCGGTTTTCCACCTGACCAGGTGTTTGCTGTTGTTCAATGTATTGACGGATGGCGGATATTGGCGCACCTCCGCAGCTACTGGCAAAATAGCCAGGACTCCACAAAACGCCTTTGTAGTAATACCTGACTGCAATATCTGGTCGATCTCGTCGCAGTAACCTACTCGATACGCCTTTGAGGCTGTTTACCAGACTGGATATCGCCAGTTTGGGAGGATAGTTAATTAACAAATGGACGTGATCTGGTTCGCCATCCATTTCAACCAGTTCAGTTTCAAAATCAGCACATACATTTGAAAAGTAAGTGCGTAGTTTTTCTGTCGCGTCATAGTCAAAAATCTGACGTCGGTATCTGGTGACAAAGACCAGATGAACATGCATCAGGAAAACACAATGCCTTCCACGCCGGATATCGGTTTCTTTTTTCACAGACCAAAGTATCATTTGGCCTGTGAAACGACTACAGGCATTTAAATTCCAGTTAAGACCAGGTGGTCAACAGGAGCGTGAAATGAGGCGCATGTCGTTTCGTTTTCAATCGTGCTCTGGCGCTTCAGAATGAGAATCATGAGGCCGGTAATAAATACATCCCTTACGGGAAAATGGCTTCCTGGCTGGTTGAGTGGAAAAACGCCACTGAAACGCAATGGCTTAAAGATTCTCCCTCACAGCCATTGCAACAGTCACTGAAAGACCTTGAGCGGGCTTACAAAAACTTCTTCCAGAATCGGGCTGCTTTTCCCCGATTCAAAAAGCGGGGACAGAATGATGCATTCCGCTACCCGCAGGGCGTTAAGCTCGATCAGGAAAACAGCCGTATTTTTCTGCCGAAACTTGGCTGGATGCGCTACCGGAATAGCCGTCAGGTTACGGGAGTTGTGAAAAATGTCACTGTCAGCCAGTCCTGCGGTAAGTGGTACATCAGTATTCAGACTGAAAATGAAGTATCAACTCCGGTTCACCCTTCAGCATTAATGGTCGGACTGGATGCTGGCGTGGCTAAACTCGCCACGCTGTCAGATGGCACAGTCTTTGGGCCTGTAAACAGTTTTCAGAAAAACCAGAAGACGCTGGCGAGACTTCAGCGACAGTTAAGCCGCAAGGTCAAATTCAGCAACAACTGGCAGAAGCAGAAACGCAAAATACAGCGACTGCATTCCCGTATCGCAAATATCCGCAGGGACTACCTTCACAAAGTCACAACGACCGTCAGCAAAAACCACGCAATGATAGTCATTGAGGATTTGAAGGTCAGCAACATGTCAAAGTCAGCAGCGGGTTCGGTCAGCCAGCCGGGGCGCAATGTCCGGGCAAAATCAGGTTTAAACCGTTCGATACTGGATCAGGGCTGGTATGAAATGCGCCGCCAGCTTGAGTACAAGCAGCTCTGGCGTGGCGGTCAGGTGCTTGCTGTTCCGCCAGCGTACACAAGCCAGCGTTGCGCGTGCTGTGGTCATACAGCGAAAGAAAATCGCCTGTCACAAAGTAAATTCAGATGCCAGGCATGTGGATATACAGCGAACGCTGATGTAAATGGCGCTCGTAACATTTTAGCGGCGGGGCACGCCGTTCTTGCCTGTGGAGAGATGGTGCAGTCAGGCCGCCCGTTGAAGCAGGAACCCACCGAAATGATTCAGGCGACAGCCTGAACGTAGCAGGGATCCACGTCCTTCAGGGCGTGGAGGATGTCAACACATCAGTATGGTTTCACCCCAGGCACAGGAAGCCAGACGTAAGGTCATCAAAGAGACAATCCTTAGCTGGCTTTTGGTTGACCCGTCATCTACCGCGCACGAATAAAACTGCCATCCGGCTGGCGGGTGAACAGGACCTGTTGATTATTCCCCGTATCAATGGTTAAGCCCGTCACCACGCCGCTGGCGTTCTGGCGGATTTTCACCATCTGCCCGTTTTGCAAATTACTCAGCGGCTTACCCGCGCCTTCTACCTGCGCCATTGCATAGACATCGGTAGCGGGCAGTCCGTGGTCGCGGAACAGCTGCGCCATCGTTTTACCGGGTTCGACACGGTAAGAGCGCCATTGATTATCAATTCCGCTATCTGGCTGGAATGGTTGCGTTTGGGAAGTTTGCGGCTGCTCTTCTGGCTGGCCTTCCTGTATAGGTTCTGGAGCGACCGGAGCCACCTGATCAGGATCATTTTGTGGTGTGACTAATTGCGCCCGCAGCTGTTCTTCTGTCGGCGGTTGGGATTGCGACTGAATATCTAACTGCGCTTCACGCGTCACCACCGGCGCGTTGGGCGTATCATCAGATGGAAGCAGAAATCCGACCACCAATACAATGGCGGCAATAATGATCCCCCGACGATGCATCGGCGGCAGCGGGTCCATGAAGCGAAAATTGTCCGGCGCGTGCCAGACTTTCTCCAGGGTTGGTTTTAGTTCAAAGCGCCCGGGCATGGTTTCCTCCTGCTCCGCGTCTTGTTCCTCAATCATAGCCTATGAATAAGCTAACGCTATGATGTCCGTGGTAAACCCGCCTTTATTATATTCATACGGGATATTGCTATTGTTTCTTTTTCCCCGGGATTTGTCATCATTCCTGCGACAAAGTTTTACCCAAAGAAGTGTGGCTGATATGCTGCCCGCTACTTTTATACCCTAAGAAAGGAAATACGATGACCACCCCAACTTTTGACACCATCGAAGCGCAAGCAAGCTACGGCATTGGTTTGCAGGTAGGGCAACAACTGAGTGAATCTGGCCTGGAAGGGCTGCTGCCAGAAGCACTGGTTGCAGGTATTGCCGATGCGCTGGAAGGCAAACATCCGGCTGTTCCGGTTGATGTGGTGCATCGCGCACTGCGTGAAATCCACGAACGCGCCGATGCCGTTCGTCGTCAGCGTTTCCAGGCGATGGCTGCTGAAGGTGTGAAATATCTTGAAGAAAATGCCAAAAAAGAAGGTGTGAACAGCACCGAATCTGGCCTGCAATTCCGCGTGATCAACCAGGGTGAAGGCGCAATTCCGGCACGTACCGACCGCGTTCGTGTTCATTACACCGGTAAACTGATCGACGGCACCGTGTTTGACAGCTCCGTTGCTCGTGGTGAACCCGCTGAATTCCCGGTTAACGGCGTGATCCCTGGCTGGATTGAAGCACTGACTCTGATGCCGGTAGGTTCTAAATGGGAACTGACTATCCCGCAGGAACTGGCATATGGCGAGCGTGGCGCAGGCGCGTCCATCCCTCCGTTCAGCACCCTGGTGTTTGAAGTCGAACTGCTGGAAATCCTCTAAGCAGCGCATTCTGTTCCCCTCGAACCAGAGGGGAGCAGGCATGCAGCAATAAACCCTTCAGTTTGCCAAACGGCGCTATTTTGTGTTGCAAAGACCCCGTAAGCGTGTATTTTTGTGAGCTGTTTCGCGTTATCACCGTGATATGACACTCACTTTAAACATAAAATTAACATTAGATCTAAATCTTAGTATTCATCCCGCGTATTGTTACCTAATATCGATGAGTCCCGATACAGATTCGTCGTATCATAGACTGACTAAAGGCCGTAGAGCCTGAACAACACAGACAGGTACAGGAAGAAAAAAACATGGTAGATCAGGTAAAAGTCGTTGCCGATGATCAGGCTCCGGCTGAACAGTCGCTACGGCGCAATCTCACAAACCGACATATTCAGCTTATTGCCATTGGCGGTGCCATTGGTACGGGGTTGTTTATGGGGTCCGGCAAAACGATTAGCCTTGCCGGGCCGTCGATCATTTTCGTTTATATGATCATTGGTTTTATGCTCTTTTTCGTGATGCGGGCAATGGGGGAATTGCTGCTTTCGAATCTGGAATACAAATCTTTTAGTGACTTCGCTTCCGATTTACTCGGGCCGTGGGCAGGATATTTCACCGGCTGGACTTACTGGTTCTGCTGGGTTGTAACCGGTATGGCAGACGTGGTGGCGATCACGGCTTATGCTCAGTTCTGGTTCCCCGATCTCTCCGACTGGGTCGCCTCGCTGGCGGTGATAGTGCTGCTGCTGACGCTCAACCTTGCCACCGTGAAAATGTTCGGTGAGATGGAGTTCTGGTTTGCGATGATCAAAATCGTCGCCATCGTGTCGCTGATTGTCGTCGGCCTGGTCATGGTGGCGATGCACTTTCAGTCACCGACTGGTGTGGAAGCGTCATTCGCGCATTTGTGGAACGATGGCGGCTGGTTCCCGAAAGGTTTAAGTGGCTTCTTTGCCGGATTCCAGATAGCGGTTTTCGCTTTCGTGGGGATTGAGCTGGTAGGTACAACAGCTGCGGAAACCAAAGATCCGGAGAAATCACTGCCACGCGCGATTAACTCCATTCCGATCCGTATCATTATGTTCTACGTCTTCGCGCTGATTGTGATTATGTCCGTGACGCCGTGGAGTTCGGTAGTCCCGGAGAAAAGCCCGTTTGTTGAACTGTTCGTGTTGGTGGGGCTGCCTGCTGCCGCAAGTGTGATCAACTTTGTGGTACTGACCTCTGCGGCGTCTTCCGCTAACAGCGGCGTCTTCTCTACCAGCCGTATGCTGTTTGGTCTGGCGCAGGAAGGTGTGGCACCGAAAGCGTTCGCTAAACTTTCTAAGCGCGCAGTACCAGCGAAAGGGCTGACCTTCTCCTGCATCTGCCTGCTCGGCGGTGTGGTGATGTTGTATGTGAATCCTAGCGTGATTGGCGCGTTCACGATGATTACAACCGTTTCCGCGATTCTGTTTATGTTCGTCTGGACAATTATCCTTTGCTCGTACCTTGTGTATCGCAAACAGCGTCCTCATCTGCATGAGAAGTCGATCTACAAGATGCCGCTCGGCAAGCTGATGTGCTGGGTATGTATGGCGTTCTTTGTGTTCGTGGTCGTGTTGCTGACACTGGAAGATGACACTCGCCAGGCGCTGCTGGTCACTCCGCTGTGGTTTATCGCGCTGGGGCTGGGCTGGTTGTTTATTGGTAAGAAGCGGGCTGCTGAACTGCGGAAATAACCGCATTATCATGCTGGATGGCGCAATGCCATCCAGCTTTTAGATCACTCACCCGCCAGCGCGCGTGGGAACAGTACATTGTTTTCCAGGCTGATGTGATCCATCAGGTCATCAATCAGTTCATTAATGCCGTTATACATCGCTTTCCAGGTGGTGCAGGCTTCCGGCGGCGGTGTGACGTTATTGGTGGTGTGTTTGATCACTTCCAGCAGTTCGCCCGCTTCATCGTGCTCGCTTTCCATTACGCTGATTGGCCCCATTGCCTGGCTGCCCATGCCTTGTTTGATCATCGGGAAGAGGATCTGCTCTTCTTTCATCATGTGGCTGGAAAGCTCTTCATGCAGCATAGTCAGGTATTTTGTCAGCCCTTTTGGCACGCTCGGTTTGTCGGCGTGAACGCGCTCGACTTTAGTCGCTTGCAGAATCAGCTCCGGCAGTTGCTCGCGGTGACGATCGTGGTAGCGCACGATGATATGGTCGATGATTTCTGCCAGCGGGGCGCTACGCCAGTCTTTCTCAATCGGTTGTTCAGCGAGCTTTGCCAGTTCAGCTTCAATGACCTCAACATCCAGTTCTTTACGTGCCGCCGCACGCGCCAGCGTTTGCTTACCGCCGCAGCAGTAATCCATATCATATTTACGAAACAGAGCTGAAGCGCGAGGAATAGAGAGCGCCAGTTCACCTAAAGGTTGGTCGCGATAAGCCATAGCTGATACCTCATTCTTAATAAGATAAGATGTATTTTAAATGCATCTTTAAGGCAAAAGCTATAACCCTTACGTAGCAGAGACTTATTTAACTCACTGCCAGCGTGTCAACTTTCTGAGACAGATTCAGTTAAAGGTTTTTCTGGTTTTGCTCTGACCGCGATGACCACGCCAATCACTAACAGCGCGATACCGCTCAGCGTCATTAGCGGCGGCATTTGCTGGCGGAGTAAAAAGGTGTACAGCAAACCTGCCAGCGTTTCGAAAACAATCAGCGGCCCGAGAATCACTGTCGGTAATCGCTGGCTGGCGACGTTCCAGCAGAGTGCGCCAACCCATGAGCAAAGCACGGCTATCGCAATCATCAGACTAATAAACACCAGCGGACGGGGGCCAAAGGGTAGGGAGAAGTCCGGCGTTTGCGTATTCAGCCAGTAACAAGCGACGAGATAGCCGATGAGAGAAACCGGCAGCGTGACCAGTGCCTGCGCCGTCGCCCACATCATTGGATGTTTGTCGGGATTTTCCCGCAGCCAGCGGGCGTTGCGCAGGGCATACCACGCCCAGCAGACCACGGAAACTAACGCCAGCACGATGCCAGAGGTATAACGTGCCCAGTCAAAATTGGGGAGTCCGTGGTTTAACTCAGCAATATTCACACACGCCAGGCCGATGCCAATACAAATCAGTGCCGGGGCGAGTTTTCCCCACGCGAGTTTGCCGTCGCGCTGGCTATAAAGCAGATTGGCGAAGACGGGAATGACCACCGGCAGGGTGCCGATAATCATCGTGGAAACAGGCGCGCCAGTACGTTGAATGGCACTGGCAAGGCAGAAGTAATAGATGAGGTTGCCCATCATAGTGAGCATCAAGGCGGTAAGCCAGTCGCGACGCGCCAACTGACGCAGACGCACGCGTCCCAGCCAGGCAATGGGCAGCGCAATTAACCCTAACGCCAGATAACGCCCCATCGACTGCAACATCGCCGGGTATTCCGGCACGATCAACGGCCCGACAAAAATAAGCCCCCACATCAACCCTGCTAACAGGGCGTACAGCACGCCGCTAATCATTACTGGCATCCATTGATCTGTCAGAAGAAAGTTCAGGAAGCAGACATGATTGCTCCCGGCATCCCGTCATTATCAGAGAGGATGCGGGAGGATGCCACTTTAATTAACTAGTTATTAACATTAAAAAGATGGCTTACGCTTTCGGCTAACGTTGTCGTTGGGTGGCCAATCAATTTGCTAAGTGTTTTGCTGTCATCAAACAGACCGCCTTTCGATGCGCCAACGTCAGAATCCGCCAGCATATCCGCCAGTCCGTCGGGCAGTCCGACGCTTTTCAGTGCCGCGGCGAAATCGGCTTCGCTCAGATTTTGATAGGTAACCTGTTTGCCGCTCTGTTTGGTCAGCTCTGCCGCTAACTGTGTCAACGTCCAGGCACTATCGCCCGCCAGTTCGTAAACCTTGCCTTCGTGACCGGCTTCGCTAATCACGCGTGCCGCAGCTGCCGCATAATCTGCCCGCGTTGCTGAGGCGATTTTGCCATCGCCCGCCGCACCGATAAATACGCCGTGTTCTAGTGCTGCCGGGGCGCTGGCGAGGTAGTTTTCGCTGTACCAGCCGTTGCGCAGCAGGGTGTAAACGATGCCAGAATCAGCCAGCATTTTCTCCGTCTCGATGTGCTCATCGGCGAGGCCGAGCGGGGAGGTATCTGCATGTAGCAGGCTGGTATAAGCGATAAATTTCACGCCAGCCGCCTTTGCGGCATTAATAACATTACGATGCTGCGGGGCACGTTGACCCACTTCGCTGGAAGAGATCAGCAGTAGTTTTTCCACTCCCTGAAGTGCAGATGTCAGTGCGGCTTCATCGCCGTAGTCAGCCTGACGCACGGTAATGCCTTGTGCTGCCAGGGCCTGGGCTTTTGCCGGATTACGAACGATAGCCACTATTTGGCTGGCAGGAACCGTTTTCATCAAGGATTCAATAACATAGTGACCAAGTTGGCCAGTGGCACCAGTAATAGCGATCATGGGAAGTCTCCATCGTTTTGTCTTGTGTTTAAATACGCTAACACCTAAACTTACTTTTAGTAAGTACACACAAAAAGGTAAGTATGGAATGAGTCAGGTTAGCCTGTCGCAACAACTGAAAGAGGGTAATCTCTTTGCGGAACAGTGCCCGTCGCGCGAGGTGTTGAAACACGTCACCAGCCGTTGGGGGGTGTTGATTCTGGTGGCGCTACGCGAAGGTACTCATCGCTTTAGCGACCTGCGGCGCAAAATCGGCGGGGTGAGCGAAAAGATGCTTGCGCAGTCGTTACAGGCGTTAGAACAGGATGGTTTTCTTAACCGTATCGCGTATCCGGTGGTGCCGCCGCATGTGGAATATAGCCTCACGCCGCTGGGCGAGCAGGTGAGCGAAAAGGTTGCTGCACTGGCGGACTGGATTGAGTTGAATTTGCCCGAGGTGTTGGCGGTGCGGGATGAACGTGCGGCATAACTGCCGGCTGCGCTTATCCGGCCTACGGTTCATGACTTGTAGGGCGGATAAGATGCGCCAGCATCGCATCCGACAAAAGTGCCGGATGCGGTTGATGATTTATAGGCCGAAAAAGAAGTGTATTACTTACTCAAATCCACCTGATAAATCGCAAACCCGATATCATCGGTCGCGACTTTATTCATCGGATATTGCCCTTTCTCTTTAATAAACGCCGCGGCTTTATCTGATGGAGAGGTTTCGAAACGGATATCCAGTTTCTTATCGCCAGCTATCGGTGCTAAACGCCAGTTGTTATCTGCCGCCGGGTGAATTTCCCCCGCACGTTTCGACTCATCAGCAATCCACGCTGCCAGCACCGAGCGGTTCTCATCCGGTGAAGCAAAAGCGATATGGCTGTCGCCCGTACCGGCAAATTTGCCGCCGTAAGCGCGATAGTTATTGGTGGCAACCAGGAACATGGCGTTCGGATCAATCGGCTTGCCATTAAAGGTCAGGTTCTTAATCCTTTCCGCATTGGCATTAACCATCTGGCACTCGCCGTCATAACGGGCAGGCTGGGTAACATCAATCTGATAATTCACACCATCAATCACATCAAAGTTATAGGTGCGGAAACCATCCCAGTTGATGAGTGACTGTGGTTTCGTGTTGTCAGGATCAATCTGGTTAAACTGTCCGGCGGAGCACTCCAGCCACTCTTTCACCTCTTTACCGCTGGCTTTCACCACAATCAGCGTATTGGGGTAGAGATAAAGATCGGCGGCATTACGGAAGGTCAACTGGCCTTTTTCCACCTCCACATAGCTTGCCGGATCATTTTTGCGACCACCAACTTTAAACGGTGCAGCAGCTGAAAGCACCGGCAGTTTTGCCAGATCCGGATCGCCCTGAATGTAATGCTCGACATACGCTTTTTGCGCGTTGTTCACCACCTGCACGGTCGGATCGTCCTGCACCAGCGCCAGATAGCTATACATATTGTCGGCGGATTTACCGATTGGCTTGCTGACGAACTGGCGTGTGGCATCGTGATCGGCTTTGAGTGTTTCTACCAGCTTGCTGTCTTCCGCCGCGAGGGATTTTTTATTGGCGATGTCGTAAATCGGCCGTGCTTCCGCTTTCGCCTGCGTCACCTGCCATTTACCGCTGTTATTACTGAGTTGTAAGTCGACCACCCCAAGATGATCGCCCCACATGCCCGGCATTACCGCCGGAACACCATTCAGCGTGCCTTTCGCGATATCAGCCCCTTCGATATCAGCAAAATCTTTACCTGGGAAAACGGCGTGAGCATGGCCAAACATAATGGCGTTAACGCCAGGAATTTCACTGAGGTAATAAACTGAGTTTTCCGCCATCACTTTATACGGATCGGCAGATAGCCCGGAATGCGCCAGAACGACAACGACATCGGCACCTTTCTCGCGCATTTCAGGCACGTATTTGCGCACGGTTTCGGTAATATCATTCACCGTCACTTTTCCGGATAAATTAGCTTTATCCCAGCCCATGATTTGCGGCGGCACGACGCCAATATAGCCAATCTTCAGCGTCTGTTTTTTTCCGTCTTTATCGACCACTTCGGTATCTTTAATTAAATACGGTGTAAACATTGGCTGTTTGGTTCTGGCGTCAATGACGTTGGCATTTACATAAGGGAATTTCGCTCCCGCCAGCGCATTTTTCAGGTAATCCAGACCGTAGTTAAATTCATGATTGCCGAGTGTACCGACCGTGTAATCCAGCGTATTCAGCGCCTTATAAACCGGATGAACATCACCTGCTTTTAATCATTTCGCCGACATGTAATCGGCCAGTGGACTCCCCTGAATCAAATCGCCGTTATCGACCAGTACGCTGTTTTTCACTTCATTGCGGGCATCGTTAATCAGGCTTGCCGTACGTACCAGTCCGAATTTTTCCGTGGCGGTGTCTTTGTAATAATCGAAATCCATCATGTTGCTATGCAGATCAGTGGTTTCCATGATACGCAGATCGACCGTCGCTGCATTCACACTGGCGGCAATCAGCGTGGCCAGGAGCGTTGCGCTAAACTTAATCATCAGGGACATCCTTTTATCATCGGGAATACGAAAGAAAAGGGAGAATAAACGTCTTACTTATAGAACAGTGAAGAATGCCACAATTTTACGCTTTGAAAATGATGACACTATCACAGTTGGCGCATTCATTAACGATAGGGTATAAGTAAAACAATAAGTTAACACCGCTCACAGAGACGAGGTGGAGAAATGTTAGATCAAGTATGCCAGCTTGCACGGAATGCAGGCGATGCCATTATGCAGGTCTACGACGGGACGAAACCGATGGACGTCGTCAGCAAAGCGGACAATTCTCCGGTAACGGCAGCGGATATTGCCGCACACACCGTTATCATGGACGGTTTACGTACGCTGACACCGGATATTCCGGTCCTTTCTGAAGAAGATCCTCCCGGTTGGGAAGTCCGTCAGCACTGGCAGCGTTACTGGCTGGTAGACCCACTGGATGGTACTAAAGAGTTTATTAAACGTAATGGCGAATTCACCGTTAACATTGCGCTCATTGACCATGGCAAACCGATTTTAGGCGTGGTGTATGCGCCGGTAATGAACGTAATGTACAGCGCGGCAGAAGGCAAAGCGTGGAAAGAAGAGTGCGGTGTGCGCAAGCAGATTCAGGTCCGCGATGCGCGCCCGCCGCTGGTGGTTATCAGCCGTTCCCATGCAGATGCGGAGCTGAAAGAGTATCTGCAACAGCTTGGCGAACATCAGACCACGTCCATCGGCTCTTCGCTGAAATTCTGCCTGGTGGCGGAAGGACAGGCGCAGCTGTACCCGCGCTTCGGACCAACGAATATTTGGGACACCGCCGCTGGACATGCTGTCGCTGCAGCTGCCGGAGCGCACGTTCACGACTGGCAGGGTAAACCGCTGGATTACACTCCGCGCGAGTCGTTCCTGAATCCGGGGTTCAGAGTGTCTATTTATTAATTAATTTATGCAGCAGGTCCATCACTTGCTGCACCTCTTCCTGAGTAAGCGCCCCGTCTTTGGCCCATTGCACGCGACCGTCTTTATCCAGCACCACTACAGCGGAACTTTTTTCATCCAGCTGCCAGGCACCGCGTGCGACGCCATTGCTATCAACAATAAACTGCGACTAGGGATAAAGCTTTTTATTACTCTCCAGACTGCTGCGCACAAACATGCCGGAACCCGGAATTGCGTCGTCGGTGTTAACAATGGTGGTGGTCTGGTAACGATCGTGCGGTAACTTCGCTGATTTAATCGCTTCAATCAGCGTCGCGTTTTTCTCTTTTGCAGAGGTGCGACCAGCAATATGTTGCAGTACTCGCACTTTTCCCACTAACTGCGCGCTGTTCCAGGTTTTGTAGCTAAACTGATCTTTATCAAGCACCAACTCGCCCCGATCGGTAATGCCAATCGGCGGCACTCGCTGACCGGTTTCGAACTGATGTGCGGAAGCCATCATCGGCAACAGCAGGCAGGTGAGTGCCAGAATCTTGCGTAGGGTCATGGTGTTTCCTTCTTATGATATGCAGGTGATCCGACCACTTGGGTCTGAGTTTTAATCATATGTGCTATTTATCGAATTTCCCGCAAGTGTGATGCCAGTTTGCGGTCAAGCGCACAAATCATATGAAAAATGAATGCTTATACTGAAGACCGCGCTTCGGTAAAAAGATAATTCTGAATAATTGTAACCTTTAGGTAAAAAAAGTTATACGCGGTGGAAACATTGCCCGGATAGTCTATAGTCACTAAGCATTAAAATTTGCGCCTCATAATAGTTGGGCCGATTGTGGCACCGCACAGGCGTAATACTCAGCAGGAGATAACAATGAAAATTTTCCAACGGTACAACCCACTTCAGGTGGCGAAGTACGTAAAGATCCTGTTCCGTGGACGGTTATACATCAAGGACGTTGGCGCTTTTGAATTTGATAAGGGTAAGATTCTTATCCCAAAAGTGAAGGATAAGCTGCATTTGTCAGTGATGTCCGAAGTTAACCGTCAGGTTATGCGTCTGCAAACAGAGATGGCTTAACCAAAGTGCTATGCAGTAATAAGACGGCTCCTGATTCAGGAGCCGTTGATGTTTCTGGGGGTTACGCGACGCTTTCTTCTTTATCTTTAGCGTCAGGCAGTTTTGGCGAAAGGGCGGTGGCCTTGCTGTCGATCCGGGTCACCAGCAGTTGGTCGATACGGTAGTTATCGATATCCACCACTTCAAATTTGTAGCCGGCGAATTTCACCGAATCGGTGCGTTTCGGGATCTTACGCAGCATAAACATCATAAAGCCGCCGATGGTTTCGTAGTTGCCCGACTGCGGGAACTCGTCAATATCCAGCACGCGCATGACGTCGTCAATCGGGGTGCCGCCGTCAATCAGCCATGAGTTCTCATCACGGGCGACAATCTGCTCTTCCAGCCCCTGACCGACCAGATCGCCCATCAGCGTGGTCATCACGTCGTTGAGGGTGATGATCCCCACCACCAGCGCGTACTCGTTCATGATCACCGCGAAGTCTTCACCTGCGGTTTTAAAACTTTCCAACGCCTCTGAAAGGGTTAACGTATCCGGTACAATCAGCGTGTTGCGAATTTGTACGCCGCTGTTCAGTGCCAGGCTTTGGTTAGCCAGCACGCGGTTCAGCAGGTCTTTAGAATCGACATAACCGATGATGTGGTCAATATCTTCATTACAGACGAGGAACTTAGAGTGCGGATGTTCCGCCACCTTATTCTTCAGACTTTGCTCATCTTCGTGGAGATCAAACCAAATCACGTTTTCACGCGGTGTCATTGAAGACGGAACGGTACGGGATTCCAGCTCAAAGACGTTTTCAATCAGCTCGTGTTCCTGTTTACGTAACACGCCCGCCAGCGCACCGGCTTCCACTACCGCGTAGATGTCATCAGAAGTGATGTCATCTTTACGTACCATTGGCAGTTTGAAAATACGGAAGATCATGTTCGCCAGGCCGTTGAAGAACCACACCAGCGGGGTGCAAACGTACAGGCAGAAGCGCATCGGGTTGATGATACGCAAAGCCACCGCTTCTGGCGCAATCATACCGATGCGTTTCGGAGTTAAATCCGCAAACAGGATAAACATGCCAGTCACTAACGAGAAAGAGAGAATAAAGCTCAGTTGCTCAGAGAGTTCTGCCGACATATAGCGGGAGAACAGGCTGTGAAAAGCTGGAGAAAATGCCGCATCACCGACGATACCGCCGAGAATCGCCACTGCGTTCAGACCGATTTGGACCACGGTAAAGAACATGCCGGGATTTTCCTGCATATTCAGAACGCGTTGGGCATTTATATTGCCTTCATCAGCCAGCAGTTTAAGTTTGATTTTGCGTGAGGCGGCAAGCGAGATCTCGGACATCGAGAAGAACGCACTTACAGCGATCAAGCAGAGTATGACTAAAATACTGTTTAACATATCTTATCCGACCTTTCAGGCCAGATCCTCGGAAGGGGAAGTTGATTAATTTGTGTGAAATACACATTGAAAGCCGATTCGAAGAAAGTGAACCGGCATTTTCAGTGGCTAGTATAGCGTAAGGTACTGTAAAGTCGCCAGAGGGTTAAAATTCAGACAGCTGATAAATGCAATACTGCCTGATGCGCTATGCCAATCAGGCCTACGCAGTCCTTGCAATATATTGAATTTGGACGATTTTGTAGGCCTGGTAAGGCGTTTACGCCGCATCTGGCATAAATAAAGCGCACTTTATCAACAATCTACATTTGTACCCGTAACGCTATGCTTCCGGTGGCAGACAGACGCCAATTCCGCCAATTCCACAGTAACCATACGGGTTTTTATGCAGATATTGCTGGTGGTCATCTTCGGCATAATAAAACGGTGTGGCGTTAGCGATTTCCGTGGTGATGTGACGATCATCATCGGCGGCAAGCATCGCCGCCTGAAAACGTTCCAGACTGGCGCGAGCTGCGGCATCCTGTTCTGGGGTCAGCGGATAAATCGCTGAACGATACTGCGTGCCGTGGTCATTGCCCTGACGCATTCCCTGGGCGGGATCGTGATTCTCCCAAAATACCTGTAGCAACTGCTCATAGCTGATGACGGAAGGATCGTAAACAATGCGTACCGCTTCGGCATGACCCGTATCACCGGAGCACACTTCCCGATAAGTCGGATTTGGCGTATAGCCTCCGGTATAGCCTGCGGCGGTGCTGTAAACGCCGGGTAACTGCCAGAACAGACGCTCCACACCCCAGAAACAACCCATCGCAAAAATGGCAATCTCCATTCCGTCAGGTACATTGGTCATTGAGTGACCGTTGACCGCATGCAGCGTGGCTACGGGCATCGGGGTGTTACGTCCAGGCAGGGCATCGGCGGGGGAAACCAGATGCTTTTTATCAAATAAACTCATGGTGTCGCTCTCCCGAAAATCGGTCATTGGGGTTAAGGTTGTAACAAGAGGCGTATTTGCACACAATAACCACCGTGAATAGGTCTAAAGTAAAACATAAGAAATATTTGGGGTTTAGTCTGCTTTTTAATCCATATTACTGGATTTTTGTTAAGCCGTTTAACGGCGTTCCAGGGGCAGGAAAAAAGGATATTCAGGAGAAAATGTGCGCTATATCCGACAGTTATGCTGTGTAAGCTTACTCTGCTTAAGCGGATCTGCCGTCGCCGCGAACGTCCGTCTACAGGTCGAGGGGTTATCGGGACAGCTGGAAAAGAACGTTCGCGCGCAGCTTTCTACGATTGAAAGTGATGAAGTGACGCCAGACCGTCGCTTTCGCGCACGCGTCGATGATGCCATCCGCGAAGGTCTGAAAGCGCTGGGTTATTACCAGCCGACCATTGAATTTGATCTCCGTCCACCGCCAAAGAAAGGGCGGCAGGTATTGATCGCCAAAGTCACGCCAGGCGTGCCGGTGTTAATTGGCGGCACCGATGTGGTATTGCGCGGCGGCGCGCGGACCGATAAAGACTATTTGAAATTGCTCGATACTCGCCCGGCTATTGGTACGGTACTGAACCAGGGCGATTATGAAAATTTCAAAAAGTCCTTAACCAGCATTGCGTTGCGTAAAGGTTATTTCGATAGCGAATTTACCAAAGCGCAGCTGGGCATTGCGCTCGGCCTGCATAAAGCCTTCTGGGATATTGATTATAACAGTGGCGAACGTTACCGCTTTGGGCATGTGACCTTTGAAGGATCACAAATCCGCGATGAATACCTGCAAAATCTGGTGCCGTTTAAAGAGGGCGATGAGTACGAATCGAAAGATCTGGCGGAACTGAACCGCCGACTTTCTGCTACCGGCTGGTTTAACTCGGTGGTGGTGGCTCCACAATTTGATAAAGCGCGCGAAACGAAAGTATTACCATTGACGGGCGTGGTTTCGCCGCGAACAGAAAACACCATCGAAACCGGGGTCGGTTACTCTACGGACGTGGGACCGCGCGTGAAAGCGACGTGGAAAAAGCCGTGGATGAACTCTTATGGTCACAGTCTGACCACCAGTACCAGTATTTCCGCGCCGGAACAGACCCTCGACTTCAGCTATAAAATGCCACTGCTGAAGAATCCACTGGAACAATATTATTTGGTGCAGGGCGGTTTTAAGCGCACTGACCTGAACGATACCGAATCTGACTCCACTACGCTGGTGGCTTCTCGCTACTGGGATCTCTCCAGCGGCTGGCAGCGTGCCATTAACCTGCGCTGGAGTCTCGACCACTTTACTCAGGGTGAAATTACCAACACCACGATGCTGTTTTATCCTGGGGTGATGATTAGCCGCACGCGTTCTCGTGGTGGCTTGATGCCAACCTGGGGCGACTCGCAACGCTACTCTATCGACTACTCCAACACGGCCTGGGGCTCAGATGTCGATTTCTCCGTTTTCCAGGCACAAAACGTCTGGATCCGCACACTGTACGATCGCCATCGTTTTGTTACACGCGGCACGCTGGGCTGGATTGAAACCGGTGATTTCGACAAAGTACCGCCGGATCTGCGTTTCTTCGCCGGGGGCGATCGCAGTATTCGCGGCTACAAATACAAATCTATCGCCCCGAAATACGCCAACGGTGACCTGAAAGGGGCCTCGAAGTTGATAACCGGATCGCTGGAATACCAGTACAACGTGACCGGAAAATGGTGGGGCGCGGTGTTTGTCGATAGTGGCGAAGCGGTAAGCGATATTCGCCGCAGCGACTTTAAAACCGGTACCGGGGTCGGCGTACGCTGGGAATCGCCGGTCGGGCCAATCAAACTCGATTTTGCCGTACCGGTCGCGGATAAAGACGAACACGGGTTACAGTTTTACATCGGTCTGGGGCCAGAATTATGAGTTTATGGAAAAAAATCAGCCTCGGCGTGGTTATCGTTATCTTACTGTTGCTGGGATCGGTGGCGTTTCTGGTGGGCACCACCAGCGGCCTGCATCTGGTATTTAAAGCGGCGGATCGCTGGGTGCCAGGACTGGATATTGGCAAGGTCACCGGCGGCTGGCGCGATCTCACCTTGTCTGACGTTCGTTATGAGCAGCCAGGCGTGGCGGTAAAAGCGGGCAATCTGCATCTGACGGTCGGGCTGGATTGTCTTTGGAACAGTAGCGTTTGTATTAATGACCTGGCGCTGAAAGACATTCAGGTCAACATCGACAGTAAAAAAATGCCCCCTTCTGAACAGGTTGAAGAAGAGGAAGATAGTGGTCCGCTGGATCTCTCCACGCCGTATCCCATCACCCTGACACGGGTGGCGCTGGATAACGTCAACATCAAGATTGATGACACCACGGTATCGGTGATGGACTTCACCTCCGGTCTGAACTGGCAGGAGAAAACCCTGACCCTGAAACCGACGTCGCTGAAAGGCCTGCTGATTGCTCTGCCGAAAGTGGCGGAAGTGGCGCAGGAAGAAGTGGTCGAACCGAAAATTGAAAATCCGCAGCCGGAGGAAAAGCCGCTCGGCGAAACGCTGAAAGATCTCTTTTCTCGCCCGGTATTGCCGGAAATGACCGACGTGCATTTGCCGCTTAACCTGAACATTGAAGAGTTTAAGGGCGAGCAGTTGCGCGTGACGGGCGACACGGACATCACCGTGCGCACCATGCTGCTGAAAGTGAGCAGCATTGACGGCAATACTAAACTGGACGCCCTGGATATCGATTCCAACCAGGGGAGCGTCAACGCCAGCGGCACGGCGCAGCTGTCAGACAACTGGCCGGTGGATATCACCCTCAACAGCACACTGAACGTGGAGCCGTTGAAAGGTGAAAAAGTGAAGCTGAAAGTGGGCGGCGCGCTGCGCGAACAGCTGGAGATTGGCGTTAATCTTTCCGGTCCGGTGGATATGGATTTACGCGCCCAGACGCGACTGGCGGAAGCCGGATTGCCGCTCAACGTGGAAGTGAACAGCAAACAGATTTACTGGCCGTTCACTGGTGAGAAGCAGTATCAGGCGGATGATCTGAAACTGAAACTTACCGGCAAAATGACCGATTACACGCTCTCTATGCGTACGGCAGTGAAGGGACTGGAGATCCCGCCAGCCACCATTACCCTTGATGCCAAAGGTAATGAACAGCAGGTCAATCTCGACAAACTCACCGTCGCGGCGCTGGAAGGGAAAACTGAACTCAAGGCGTTGCTCGACTGGCAGCAGGCCATTAGTTGGCGCGGTGAGCTAACGCTTAACGGCATTAACACCGCCAAAGAGATCCCAGAGTGGCCGTCGAAACTCAATGGCTTGATTAAAACCCGCGGTAGCCTGTACGGCGGCACCTGGCAGATGGAGGTGCCAGAACTGAAGCTGACCGGTAACGTCAAACAGAACAAAGTGAACGTTGACGGCACGCTGAAAGGCAACAGTTATATGCAGTGGATGATCCCAGGGCTTCATCTGGAACTGGGGCCAAACAGTGCCGAAGTGAAAGGCGAGCTGGGGGTAAAAGATCTCAATCTTGATGCCACCATCAACGCGCCGGGGCTGGATAACGCGCTGCCGGGGCTTGGCGGTACAGCGAAAGGGCTGGTGAAAGTACGCGGCACGGTGGAAGCGCCACAACTACTGGCAGATATCACCGCGCGCGGCCTGCGCTGGCAGGAACTTTCCGTGGCGCAGGTTCGCGTGGAAGGCGACATTAAATCCACCGATCAGATCGCCGGGAAACTCGACGTACGCGTTGAGCAAATTTCGCAGCCGGATGTAAATATCAACCTCGTCACCCTGAATGCCAAAGGCAGCGAAAAACAGCACGAGTTACAGTTGCGGATTCAGGGCGAGCCTGTCTCCGGGCAGCTTAATCTGGCAGGAAGTTTTGATCGCAAAGAAGAACGCTGGAAGGGAACTCTTAGCAATACCCGCTTCCAGACGCCGGTCGGCCCGTGGTCGCTGACCCGCGATATTGCGCTGGATTACCGCAATAAGGAGCAAAAAATCAGCATCGGGCCACACTGCTGGCTTAACCCGAATGCGGAACTGTGCGTGCCGCAAACTATCGATGCGGGTGCCGAAGGGCGTGCGGTGGTGAATCTCAACCGCTTCGACCTGGCCATGCTGAAACCATTTATGCCAGAAACCACTCAGGCCAGCGGTATCTTCACGGGTAAAGCGGACGTTGCCTGGGACACCACCAAAGAGGGGCTGCCGCAGGGCAGTATCACCCTTTCGGGGCGTAACGTGCAGGTAACGCAAACCGTCAACGATGCGGCGCTGCCCGTGGCGTTTCAGACACTGAATCTGACGGCGGAATTGCGTAACAACCGTGCCGAATTGGGCTGGACCATCCGCCTGACCAATAACGGCCAGTTTGATGGACAGGTGCAGGTGACCGATCCGCAAGGCCGCCGTAATCTTGGTGGCAACGTCAATATCCGTAACTTCAACCTTGCGATGATAAACCCCATCTTTACCCGTGGGGAAAAAGCAGCGGGGATGGTGAGTGCCAACTTGCGTCTGGGTGGTGATGTGCAAAGCCCGCAGTTGTTTGGTCAGCTTCAGGTTACGGGTGTGGATATCGACGGCAACTTTATGCCGTTTGATATGCAACCGAGCCAGCTTGCGGTCAACTTTAATGGTATGCGCTCGACGCTTGCCGGTACAGTACGGACCCAGCAGGGTGAAATCTACCTGAACGGTGATGCCGACTGGAGCCAAATTGAAAACTGGCGGGCGCGGGTAACGGCGAAAGGCAGTAAAGTGCGGATCACCGTGCCGCCGATGGTACGAATGGATGTATCGCCAGATGTTGTCTTCGAGGCTACACCAAACCTGTTTACCCTCGATGGTCGCGTGGATGTTCCGTGGGCGCGCATCGTGGTGCACGATCTGCCGGAAAGCGCAGTAGGCGTCTCCAGCGATGTGGTGATGCTTAACGATAACCTGCAACCGGAAGAGCCGAAAACGGCGTCGATTCCGATTAACAGTAACCTGATTGTCCACGTTGGCAACAATGTGCGCATTGACGCCTTTGGCCTGAAAGCGCGGCTGACGGGCGATCTTAACGTCGTTCAGGACAAACAAGGGCTGGGCCTGAACGGGCAGATCAACATCCCTGAAGGGCGCTTCCATGCCTATGGTCAGGATCTGATTGTGCGTAAAGGTGAGTTACTGTTCTCTGGTCCGCCGGATCAACCGTATCTTAATATTGAAGCTATTCGTAACCCGGATGCTACAGAAGACGACGTAATCGCCGGAGTTCGCGTCACTGGTCTGGCGGACGAACCGAAAGCGGAGATCTTCTCTGACCCGGCGATGTCGCAACAAGCTGCATTGTCTTATTTGCTACGTGGACAAGGGCTGGAGAGCGATCAGAGCGACAGTGCGGCAATGACCTCGATGCTGATTGGTCTGGGGGTTGCGCAAAGTGGCCAGATTGTGGGTAAAATCGGCGAGACGTTTGGCGTAAGCAATTTAGCGCTCGACACCCAGGGAGTAGGCGACTCCTCCCAGGTAGTGGTCAGCGGCTATGTATTGCCAGGTCTGCAAGTGAAATACGGCGTGGGTATATTTGACTCTATAGCAACACTCACGTTACGTTATCGCCTGATGCCTAAGCTATATCTGGAAGCCGTGTCTGGTGTAGACCAGGCACTGGATTTGCTCTATCAGTTCGAGTTTTAGCAATGCGAATATTTGTCTACGGCAGTTTACGCCACAAACAAGGCAACAGTCACTGGATGACCAATGCCCAGTTACTGGGCGATTTCAGTATCGATAACTACCAGTTGTATAGCCTGGGCCACTATCCAGGCGCAGTTCCGGGGAACGGAACAGTACACGGTGAAGTTTATCGTATTGACAACGCCACGCTGGCCGAACTTGATGCCTTGCGCACCAGGGGCGGTGAATACGCGCGCCAGTTGATTCAGACGCCGTACGGGAGTGCATGGATGTACGTTTATCAACGACCCGTCGATGGATTAAAGCTAATTGAAAGCGGCGACTGGTTAGACAGGGATAAGTAATAATAAAAGCACGCCACCTTCGGGTGGCGTTGTTTTATGCGATGTATCTCGCGATTTTTTTTGTAACTTTTCCATCTTTTGCTTTTCTCTCCGAGCCGCTTTCCATATCTGCAATCGCATAAAAAACTCTGCTGGCGTTCACAAATGTGCAGGGGTAAAACGGGGGCACGCTTTGAACGGTGAGTATGAGTGAGGTCGGCTAACTTCCAGCAAGTGGCTATGAACAGCAAAATGGTGGTCGGGTTTGCTTGTTCTTACCGTTCAAGCCTTGCAACCGCTGAGAATAATGATGGTGGAATAGAGAGTTTATTTATCGCGGGCATAAAAAAACCCTTACTAACCGAAGCCCGGCGTTCAGGGTTATTGCGCTAGAAGAACTTATTTATTCTTTGCGCGCTCGAAGGAAGCAACGATTTCAGCTTTAGCGGCTTCTGCGTTTTCCCAACCTTCAACTTTCACCCACTTGCCTTTTTCGAGGTCTTTGTAGTGCTCGAAGAAGTGAGCGATCTGCGCTTTCAGCAGCTCTGGCAGATCGTTAACGTCTTTAATGTGATCGTATTCTTTGCTCAGCTTGGTGTGCGGAACAGCAATCAGTTTCGCATCTTCACCGGCTTCGTCGGTCATTTTCAGAACGCCAACCGGACGGCAACGGATCACAGAACCCGGCTGCAGCGGGTACGGAGTCGGGACCAGTACGTCAACCGGGTCACCGTCCAGAGACAGGGTGTGGTTGATGTAACCGTAGTTGCACGGATAGAACATCGCGGTGGACATGAAGCGGTCAACGAACAGTGCGCCGCTCTCTTTGTCGATTTCGTATTTGATCGGATCTGCGTTAGCCGGGATCTCAATAACAACGTAGATGTCTTCCGGCAGATCTTTACCCGCAGGGACGTTGAGTAAGCTCATGTCTGTTTCCTTTAAAAATATGTGGCAAACAAGTGCCGAGTATTATAGCCAACTCGCGCCGAATGTCTTCGCTTGTTTTCGTCTTCATTTTCCTTTTTCGCCAATTTTAAGACGGTATACAGAGCAGGAAAATCCATAACCGTAGCCGCATTTTTCATAGTGAGATGAAAGCGATTACAAACTTGTGATTAACGTTTTATTTACTTCTTTGAAGTGTGATGTAACGCAATCCGTTACATAACGAATTGTCTATAGTTTTTTCGCGAACATCTTTTCACCAATAATAATTACCCCGACGAGGACAACCCTATGTGGAAACGCTTACTTGTAGTCTCTGCAGTCTCGGCAGCCATGTCGTCTATGGCGTTGGCCGCTCCATTAACCGTAGGATTTTCGCAGGTCGGATCGGAATCTGGCTGGCGCGCCGCAGAAACCAATGTGGCGAAAAGTGAGGCCGAAAAACGCGGAATTACGCTGAAAATTGCCGATGGTCAGCAAAAGCAGGAAAACCAGATTAAAGCGGTACGTTCCTTCGTCGCGCAAGGGGTGGATGCGATCTTTATCGCTCCGGTGGTTGCGACTGGTTGGGAACCGGTATTAAAAGAGGCGAAAGATGCCGAAATCCCGGTCTTCTTGCTCGATCGTTCTATTGATGTGAAAGACAAATCTCTCTATATGACCACCGTCACTGCCGACAACATTCTCGAAGGCAAGTTGATTGGTGACTGGCTGGTAAAAGAAGTGAATGGCAAACCATGCAACGTGGTGGAGCTGCAGGGCACTGTTGGGGCCAGCGTCGCCATTGACCGTAAGAAAGGCTTTGCCGAAGCCATTAAGAATGCGCCAAATATCAAAATTATCCGCTCGCAGTCAGGTGACTTCACCCGCAGTAAAGGCAAAGAAGTCATGGAGAGCTTTATCAAAGCGGAAAACAACGGCAAAAACATCTGCATGGTTTACGCCCATAACGACGACATGGTGATTGGTGCAATTCAGGCAATTAAAGAAGCGGGCCTGAAACCAGGCAAAGATATTCTGACAGGTTCTATCGACGGCGTACCGGATATCTACAAAGCGATGATTGATGGCGAAGCGAACGCCAGTGTTGAACTGACGCCGAATATGGCAGGTCCCGCCTTCGACGCGCTGGAGAAATACAAAAAAGACGGCACCATGCCTGAAAAGCTGACGCTGACCAAATCCACCCTTTATCTGCCTGATACCGCAAAAGAAGAGTTAGAGAAGAAGAAAAATATGGGGTATTGAGGGTTGCTATGCCTGATGCCGATTCGTAGGCCGGATAAGGCGCTCGCGCCGCATCCGGCGGTGGTGCGCTGAAGCCTGATGCGACGCTTACCGCGTCTTATCATGCCTACTGGGAGCACGCTTTACACCGGGGGAAACCATGACGACTAACCAACACCAGGAGATCCTCCGCACCGAAGGATTAAGTAAATTTTTCCCCGGCGTCAAAGCGTTAGACAACGTTGATTTCAGCCTGCGCCGCGGCGAAATCATGGCGCTGCTCGGTGAAAACGGGGCAGGAAAATCAACGCTAATCAAAGCATTAACTGGTGTATACCACGCCGATCGCGGCACCATCTGGCTGGAAGGCCAGGCTATCTCACCGAAAAATACCGCCCATGCACAACAACTCGGTATCGGCACCGTCTATCAGGAAGTAAACCTGCTACCCAATATGTCGGTCGCTGATAATCTATTTATAGGCCGCGAACCCAAACGCTTCGGCCTTCTACGCCGCAAAGAGATGGAAAAGCGCGCCACCGAACTGATGGCATCTTACGGTTTCTCCCTCGACGTGCGCGAACCGCTCAACCGCTTTTCAGTCGCGATGCAGCAAATCGTCGCTATTTGCCGGGCTATCGATCTCTCTGCCAAAGTGCTGATCCTCGATGAACCCACCGCCAGTCTCGACACCCAGGAAGTGGAGTTACTGTTTGACCTGATGCGTCAGTTGCGCGATCGCGGCGTCAGCCTGATTTTTGTCACTCACTTTCTCGATCAGGTCTATCAGGTCAGCGATCGGATCACCGTCTTACGCAACGGCAGTTTCGTAGGCTGTCGGGAAACGTGCGAGCTACCGCAGATCGAACTGGTAAAAATGATGCTGGGGCGCGAGCTGGATACCCACGCGCTACAGCGTGCCGGGCGAACATTGTTGAGCGACAAACCCGTTGCCGCGTTCAAAAATTACGGCAAAAAAGGAACGATCGCACCGTTTGATCTCGAAGTACGCCCCGGCGAGATCGTCGGTCTGGCTGGATTGCTGGGATCAGGACGTACCGAAACCGCCGAAGTGATCTTCGGTATCAAACCTGCTGACAGCGGCACGGCGTTGATCAAAGGCAAACCGCAAAACCTGCGATCGCCACATCAGGCTTCGGTACTGGGCATTGGCTTCTGCCCGGAAGACAGGAAAACCGATGGCATCATCGCTGCCGCCTCGGTGCGGGAAAATATCATCCTCGCTCTCCAGGCCCAGCGCGGCTGGCTACGTCCCATTTCCCGCAAAGAACAGCAAGAGATTGCCGAACGCTTTATCCGCCAGCTTGGCATTCGCACACCTTCAACTGAACAACCGATTGAATTTCTCTCTGGCGGCAATCAGCAAAAAGTGTTGCTTTCACGTTGGCTACTGACCCGACCGCAATTTCTGATCCTTGATGAGCCAACTCGCGGCATTGATGTTGGTGCCCACGCCGAGATCATCCGCCTGATTGAAACGCTATGCGCCGATGGTCTGGCGCTGCTGGTGATCTCCTCCGAACTGGAAGAACTGGTGGGCTATGCCGACCGGGTGATCATCATGCGCGATCGCAAACAGGTGGCGGAGATCCCGCTGGCAGAGCTTTCCGTTCCGGCGATCATGAACGCCATTGCGGCGTAAGGAGAACAGTGTGATGCCTCAATCTCTCCCGGACACTACGCCGCCGAAAAGGCGCTTTCGCTGGCCAACGGGAATGCCGCAGCTGGCGGCACTGTTGCTGGTGCTGCTGGTCGATAGCCTGGTGGCCCCGCATTTCTGGCAGGTGGTGCTCCAGGATGGGCGTTTATTCGGTAGCCCCATAGACATTCTTAACCGTGCGGCCCCCGTTGCGCTGTTGGCTATCGGAATGACGCTGGTGATCGCAACAGGTGGGATTGATCTCTCCGTGGGGGCGGTGATGGCTATCGCCGGAGCCACAACGGCTGCGATGACGGTCGCGGGATTCAGCCTGCCGATTGTTTTGTTAAGCGCCCTGGGCACTGGCATCCTGGCGGGATTGTGGAACGGCATACTGGTAGCGATCCTCAAAATTCAGCCGTTTGTTGCCACCCTGATCCTGATGGTCGCCGGGCGCGGCGTGGCGCAACTGATCACCTCCGGACAGATCGTCACGTTTAACTCGCCGGATCTCTCATGGTTTGGCAGTGGATCGCTGTTGTTCCTGCCAACGCCGGTCATTATCGCGGTGCTGACGCTTATCCTGTTCTGGCTGTTGACCCGCAAAACGGCGCTGGGGATGTTTATCGAAGCCGTTGGTATCAACATTCGGGCGGCAAAAAATGCCGGGGTAAACACGCGGATCATCGTCATGCTTACCTACGTGTTGAGCGGGCTGTGTGCGGCGATTGCGGGCATTATCGTGGCGGCGGATATTCGCGGTGCCGATGCCAATAACGCCGGGTTATGGCTGGAGCTGGACGCCATTCTCGCGGTGGTTATTGGCGGCGGATCGCTGATGGGCGGACGTTTTAACCTACTGCTTTCGGTGGTGGGGGCGCTGATTATTCAGGGGATGAACACCGGAATTTTGCTTTCGGGCTTTCCGCCAGAGATGAACCAGGTTGTAAAAGCGGTGGTGGTTCTTTGCGTGCTGATTGTCCAGTCGCAACGCTTTATCAGTCTGATTAAAGGAGTACGTAGCCGTGATAAAACGTAATTTGCCACTGATGATCACCATCGGCGTCTTTGTGTTGGGTTATCTTTACTGCCTGACCCAGTTTCCCGGTTTTGCTTCCACAAGAGTGATCTGCAATATCCTGACCGATAACGCCTTTCTTGGGATCATTGCCGTTGGCATGACCTTTGTGATCCTCTCCGGTGGGATCGATCTCTCCGTCGGTTCGGTGATCGCCTTTACTGGCGTGTTTCTGGCAAAAGTGATTGGCGATTTCGGCCTCTCGCCGCTACTGGCGTTTCCGCTAGTGCTGGTGATGGGCTGTGCCTTCGGCGCATTTATGGGGCTTTTGATCGACGCCCTGAAGATCCCGGCATTTATCATTACCCTGGCGGGGATGTTCTTTTTGCGCGGTGTCAGCTATCTCGTTTCGGAAGAGTCGATTCCGATAAACCATCCCATTTATGACACGCTCTCAAGCCTTGCGTGGAAAATCCCTGGCGGCGGTCGCTTAAGTGCGATGGGACTGCTGATGTTGGCGGTGGTGGTTATCGGTATTTTCCTCGCGCATCGTACCCGTTTTGGTAATCAGGTATACGCCATTGGCGGCAACGCAACGTCGGCGAACCTGATGGGGATTTCCACTCGCAGCACCACTATTCGCATTTATATGCTCTCCACCGGACTGGCAACGCTGGCGGGGATTGTCTTCTCGATTTATACCCAGGCCGGATATGCGCTGGCGGGCGTAGGTGTGGAACTGGATGCTATCGCCTCAGTGGTAATTGGCGGTACGCTTCTGAGCGGTGGCGTTGGAACGGTATTAGGGACGCTTTTTGGCGTGGCGATTCAGGGACTGATTCAGACTTACATAAACTTTGATGGCACGCTGAGCTCATGGTGGACGAAAATCGCCATCGGTATTTTGTTGTTTATTTTTATAGCATTACAGCGTGGATTAACGGTGCTGTGGGAGAATCGTCAGAGTTCGCCAGTGACAAGAGTCAACATTGCGCAGCGATAAAAACGCCTCTCCGTGTGGAGAGGCGCAGGAGATTACGCGTCCGGGAACTCACGGATAAAGCGTTCGACATCTTCAACCATATGGTCGTTGCCGACAAAGAACGAACGGCGCTGGTGCAGAGTTTCCGGGATGATATCCAGAATACGCTCTTTGCCATCGCTCGCTTTACCGCCCGCTTGTTCCGCCAGGAATGCCATCGGGTTGCACTCATAAAGCAAACGCAGTTTGCCGTCCGGGTGGCTGGCGGTGCTTGGGTAGAGATAAATACCGCCTTTCAGCAGGTTACGGTGGAAATCCGCGACCAGTGAACCGATATAACGTGAGGTATACGGGCGGTTGGTGGATTTATCTTCTTCCTGGCAGAATTTAATGTACTTCTTCACCCCGTTCGGAAACTTAATGTAGTTTCCTTCGTTGATGGAGTAGGTTTTGCCTTTCTCCGGGAAGCGCATCCGTTCCTGGCACAGGCAGAAAACGCCCAGCGAAGGATCGTAAGTAAAGGCGTGAACACCGCATCCGGTGGTGTAAACCAGCATGGTAGAGGAGCCGTATACCACGTAACCTGCCGCAACCTGTTTGTTACCAGGCTGGAGGAAATCTTCTTCCGTTACCGGCGTGCCAACAGGCGTAACGCGGCGGTAGATGGAGAAAATGGTACCGACAGAGACGTTAACATCGATGTTGGACGAGCCATCCAGGGGGTCCATCAGCACCACGTATTTTGCGTGTTCACAGCCTTCAAAGACGACAATCTCATCTTCTTCTTCAGAGGCAATCCCCGCAACGATATCGCGTGCTTTCAGTGCGGCTTTCAGTTTTTCATTAGCGAACAAGTCGAGTTTCTGCTGAACCTCGCCCTGCACGTTCTCAGCACCGCTGGCACCCAGGATATCAACCAGTCCTGCTTTGTTGATATCGCGATGGATAATCTTGGCGCCCAGTTTTATTGCCGACAGCAAAGCAGTGAGCTCACCGGTAGCATGAGAAAACTCGTGCTGCTTTTCGACAATAAATTCACCTAACGTTTTCATAAAACTTTCCCTGCAATGTTTATGGAGTAAAGCGACCGCAACAATCTTAACAAATAATCTCAATGTTGCGCTCAGGTGAATCGCGCCAGCAAATTGCGGATTATCCTGAAATGCATTTCTCACTTGCCCGACATATGCGTAAAATGAGCGGCAGATTAAAAAAGGATAGTGACGTATGCGCATTCATATTTTAGGAATTTGTGGCACATTTATGGGCGGTCTGGCGATGCTGGCGCGCCAGTTAGGCCATGAAGTAACGGGTTCGGACGCCAATGTGTATCCGCCGATGAGCACCTTACTTGAGAAGCAAGGCATTGAGCTGATTCAGGGTTACGATGCCAGCCAGCTCGAGCCGCAGCCGGATCTGGTGATTATTGGCAACGCCATGACCCGTGGAAATCCGTGTGTGGAAGCGGTACTGGAAAAAAACATCCCTTATATGTCAGGTCCACAGTGGCTGCACGATTTTGTGCTGCGCGACCGCTGGGTGCTGGCCGTTGCCGGTACACACGGCAAAACCACCACCGCGGGAATGGCGACCTGGATTCTGGAACAGTGTGGTTACAAACCGGGATTTGTGATCGGCGGTGTGCCGGGGAACTTTGAGGTTTCGGCGCGTCTGGGCGAAAGCGACTTCTTTGTTATCGAAGCGGATGAGTACGACTGCGCCTTCTTCGACAAACGCTCTAAATTTGTCCATTACTGCCCGCGTACGCTGATCCTCAACAACCTTGAGTTCGATCACGCCGATATCTTTGACGACCTGAAAGCGATCCAGAAACAGTTCCACCATCTGGTGCGTATCGTTCCGGGGCAGGGCCGTATTATCTGGCCGGAAAATGACATCAACCTGAAACAGACCATGGCGATGGGCTGCTGGAGCGAGCAGGAGCTGGTGGGTGAGCAGGGTCACTGGCAGGCGAAAAAGCTGACCACCGATGCTTCCGAATGGGAAGTTTTGCTGGATGGCGAAAAAGTGGGCGAAGTGAAATGGTCGCTGGTAGGCGAACATAATATGCACAATGGCCTGATGGCGATTGCAGCGGCTCGCCATGTTGGTGTAGCGCCGGTAGATGCCGCTAACGCGCTGGGTTCGTTTATTAATGCTCGTCGCCGTCTGGAGTTGCGTGGTGAAGCGAATGGCGTCACGGTATATGACGATTTTGCCCATCACCCGACGGCGATTCTGGCAACGCTGGCGGCGCTGCGTGGCAAAGTTGGTGGTACGGCGCGCATTATTGCTGTGCTGGAACCGCGCTCGAATACCATGAAAATGGGGATCTGCAAAGACGATCTGGCACCTTCATTAGGTCGTGCCGATGAAGTCTTCCTGCTGCAACCGGCGCATATTCCGTGGCAGGTGGCAGAAGTGGCAGAAGCCTGCGTTCAGCCTGCACACTGGAGTGGCGATGTGGATACGCTGGCAGATATGGTGGTGAAAACCGCTCAGCCTGGCGACCATATTCTGGTGATGAGCAACGGCGGTTTTGGTGGGATCCATCAGAAACTGCTGGATGGTCTGGCGAAGAAGGCGGAAGCTGCGCAGTAATTCGGCCTCAGCCTGATATAGTGTGCGTAGGCCGGATAAGGCGTTCACGCCGCATCCGGCATTTGAGCATAGTGCCTGATGCGACGCTTGATGCGTCTTATCAGGCCTACAGGTGCACCGCATCCGGCAAACCATACTCACATCAACAACGAAAATTACCCTTCATTCTCCGCCAGTTTGCGCAGATACTGGAAAATCTGGCGTGCGGATTTCGGCGGCTTATTCCCTTCTTTCTCTTTCTTCGCGTTGCGGATCAGAGTACGCAGTTGCTGACGATCGGCATCGGGCCACAGATTCAATACTTCAGCGATGGCGTCATCACCCTGGTCGATCAGACGATCGCGCAGATTTTCCAGTTTATGGAACAGCACCACCTGCTGGTTGTGACGGTTTTTTAGCTTATCCAGCGCCTGACGAATAGGCTCTACGTCGCGCTGGCGCAGCATCTTACCGATAAGCTGCAACTGGCGGCGGCGACCTTCCATCTTAATACGCTGGGCGAGCTCAATAGCCGCGCGCAGATCCGCATCTAACGGGATCTTATCCAGCGCGTTTTTCCCCAGATCAACAATTTCCGCGCCAAGGCGTTTTAGCTCCTCGGCATCACGTTTAATTTCACTTTTACTGACCCAGATAATTTCATCGTCTTCGTCTTCGATGTCATCACCGGGAACGTCGTCGAGCCAGTCTTCGGGCTGCTTAGTCATCTCAGGCTCCTTAAAAAAAGAGGCTAATGTTACCAGTTAAGATGCGCACTGAAAAACGGTTCTCTGTTAGACTTCAGAGAAACTCTCTACATTATGGCACTTGCAATGAAAGTAATCTCTCAAGTTGAAGCGCAGCGCAAGATTCTGGAAGAAGCAGTTTCCACTGCGCTGGAGTTGGCCTCAGGCAAATCGGACGGTGCGGAAGTTGCCGTCAGCAAGACCACCGGCATTAGCGTAAGCACGCGTTATGGTGAAGTGGAGAATGTTGAATTCAATAGCGATGGCGCGCTGGGGATCACTGTTTATCACCAGAACCGCAAAGGTAGCGCATCATCCACCGATTTAAGCCCGCAGGCCATTGCCCGTACTGTACAGGCGGCGCTGGATATTGCCCGTTATACCTCGCCAGATCCCTGTGCCGGCCTGGCAGACAAAGAGCTGCTGGCCTTTGACGCACCAGATCTCGACTTGTTCCACCCTGCGGAAGTTTCCCCGGATGAAGCCATTGAACTGGCGGCCCGCGCAGAACAGGCAGCATTACAGGCGGATAAACGTATCACCAATACCGAAGGTGGCAGCTTTAACAGCCACTACGGTGTCAAAGTTTTTGGCAACAGCCACGGCATGTTGCAGGGTTACTGCTCAACGCGTCATTCGCTCTCCAGCTGTGTAATTGCCGAAGAAAATGGCGATATGGAGCGTGATTACGCCTACACCATTGGGCGCGCGATGAGCGATCTGCAAACGCCAGAGTGGGTTGGGGCCGACTGTGCTCGCCGTACTTTATCGCGCCTGTCACCGCGTAAACTCTCCACCATGAAAGCGCCAGTCATTTTTGCCAATGAAGTGGCAACTGGGCTTTTTGGGCATCTGGTGGGGGCGATAGCGGGTGGATCGGTTTATCGTAAATCTACCTTCCTGCTGGATTCGCTGGGTAAACAAATTCTGCCGGACTGGCTGACCATTGAAGAGCATCCGCATCTGCTGAAAGGGCTGGCGTCGACGCCATTCGACAGCGAAGGTGTGCGCACCGAGCGTCGCGATATTATTAAAGATGGCATCCTGACTCAGTGGCTGCTGACCAGCTATTCGGCGCGAAAACTGGGGCTGAAAAGCACCGGACATGCGGGCGGTATTCACAACTGGCGGATTGCCGGACAAGGGCTAAGCTTCGAACAAATGCTCAAAGAGATGGGCACCGGGCTGGTGGTGACGGAGCTGATGGGCCAGGGCGTGAGTGCCATTACCGGTGATTATTCCCGTGGTGCTGCGGGCTTCTGGGTAGAGAATGGCGAAATTCAGTATCCCGTTAGTGAAATCACCATCGCAGGTAATTTAAAAGATATGTGGCGCAATATTGTCACCGTCGGTAACGATATTGAAACACGCAGTAATATACAGTGTGGTTCAGTGCTGTTGCCGGAGATGAAAATCGCCGGGCAGTAAAAAAACTGGCGCGACCTGCCGCGCCAAATCTTCATAATAAAAAAGGAAGTGAGCAATGCGTAAAAGCCTGTTAGCTATTCTTGCAGTCTCCTCGTTGGTATTCAGTTCTGCGTCGTTTGCCGCTGATCTTGAAGACAATATGGAAACCCTCAACGACAATTTAAAAGTGATCGAAAAAGCGGATAACGCGGCGCAAGTCAAAGACGCGTTAACGAAGATGCGCGCCGCAGCGCTGGATGCGCAAAAAGCAACGCCGCCGAAGCTCGAAGATAAATCACCGGACAGCCCGGAAATGAAAGATTTCCGCCACGGTTTCGACATTCTGGTCGGTCAGATTGACGACGCGCTGAAGCTGGCAAATGAAGGTAAAGTAAAAGAAGCGCAGGCTGCTGCAGAGCAACTGAAAACGACCCGCAACGCCTATCACCAGAAGTATCGTTAATTCCTCATTTCCCTGTTGCCTGCACTCAGGTAACAGGGAACTTATCATCGCAAATGATGCACCACCTGATTGCTGCTGCCGCGCCAGATCAGGGAAGGGTCTTTTAAATCCTGCACAAATTTGCCGTCGACCAGCACGTTAATCAAATCAACAACCTGCATTTGCGCAGCGTTGAGTTCGTCGAGTTTATAGCCTGTCCACACCCAGATGTCTTTACCCGGACACTCGGCGCGGATGCGTTTTACCAGTTTCAGAATATCCGGCACGTTTTGCGGATGCAGCGGATCGCCGCCGGAGAGGGAAATCCCCTGGCGTTTGATACGAGTGTCATTCAGATCTTTAATGATCTTGTCTTCCATTGCTTTGGTAAATGGCTGACCAGAATTTACCCGCCATGTGCTTTTGTTATAGCAACCGGGGCATTCATGAACACACCCGGAGACAAACAGGGTGCAGCGAGTGCCGGGGCCGTTGACGATGTCGACAGGATAGTACTGATGATAATTCATTATTTCGCTTGGCTTATCAGTCCGCGTGTAGGCTGCATCCGGTAATCAATGCCTGATGCGACGCTGTCGCGTCTTATCAGGCCTGGAGCAGTTGCCAAATGTAGGCCGGATAAGGCGTTTACGCCGCATCCGGCATTTGCTTAGCGCAGAGTGAAGATTAACCTATCTGCCCATTCCCCAAATGTTTAACGCGGCGCTTAACTTCTTCCTGCTTACCAGCGTTAAACGGACGTGCATCCGGGCTACCTAAATATCCGCACACGCGGCGAGTTACCGACACACGGGAGGCGTCATGGTTACCACATTTCGGGCAAGTGAAGCCTTTGCTGGTGCACTCGAACTCACCGGTAAAGCCACACTCGTAGCACTCATCAATCGGTGTATTGGTGCCGTAATACGGTACATGCTGATAGCTGTAATCCCAGACATCTTCCAGCGCTTTCAGGTTGTGCTGAATGTTTGGATACTCGCCGTAGCAAATGAAACCACCGTTCGCCAGCGGCGGGTAAGGCGCTTCAAAGTCGATCTTGTCGTACGGGTTCACCTTCTTCTCCACATCAAGGTGGAAACTGTTGGTGTAGTAACCTTTATCGGTCACGCCCGGCACCACGCCAAACTCAGCAGTATCGAGACGGCAGAAGCGGTCGCACAGGTTTTCACTCGGCGTGCTGTAGAGACTGAAACCATAACCCGTTTCTTCTTTCCACTGATCCACTGCCTGACGCAGACGTTCAACAATGGCGATACCTTTCGCGCGAAGCTGCTCGTTGTCGTAAACATGCTCGCCGCCGAACAGCGCGTTAATGGTTTCGTGGATGCCGATGTAACCCAGCGAAATAGACGCACGACCGTTTTTGAAGATTTCAGAAACATCATCGTCAGCATTCAGACGTACGCCACAAGCACCTTCCATATAGAGGATCGGGGCGACGCGCGCTTTCACGCCTTCGAGACGAGCGATACGGGTCATCAGTGCCTTACGTGCCAGCACCAGACGTTCATCCAGCAGCTTCCAGAAGGTGGCTTCATCGCCTTTTGCTTCCAGAGCAATACGCGGCAGGTTCAGGCTGATCACGCCGAGGTTGTTACGACCATCGTGGATCTGCTCGCCGTTTTCATTTTCCCACACGCCGAGGAAGCTGCGGCAGCCCATCGGGGTTTTAAACGAACCGGTGACTTTCACTACCTGATCGTAGTTCAGGATATCCGGATACATGCGCTTGCTTGCGCACTCCAGCGCCAGCTGTTTGATGTCGTAGTTCGGATCGCCTTTTTTATGGTTCAGGCCATCGCGAATCGCAAACACCAGTTTCGGGAACACCGCAGTTTTACGGTTTTTACCGAGGCCTGCGATACGGTTACGCAGGATCGATTCCTGAATCAGGCGCGATTCCCAGCTGGTGCCCAGACCAAAACCAAAGGTTACAAACGGCGTCTGACCGTTGGCGGTGTGCAGGGTGTTTACTTCGTACTCCAGCGACTGGAAGGCATCGTAGCACTCTTTGATGGTACGAGAGTTAGCGTAGCCTTCGGCGTCCGGGATGTTCCACTCTTCTGCGGTCTTGCGATGTTTGTTGTAGCTGGCGGTAACAAACGGCGCCAGCACTTCATCGATACGGTTAATGGTGGTGCCGCCATAAATATGGCTGGCGACCTGAGCAATAATCTGCGCAGTTACCGCGGTTGCCGTAGAGATCGACTTCGGCGGTTCAATCTCGGCGTTCCCCATTTTAAAGCCCTGGGTCAGCATGCCTTTCAGGTCGATCAACATGCAGTTGAACATCGGGAAGAACGGCGAGTAATCGAGATCGTGATAGTGAATATCGCCACGCTCATGTGCCTGCACCACGTCACGCGGCAGCAGGTGCTGGCGTGCATAGTGTTTAGCCACGATCCCGGCCAGCAGGTCGCGCTGGGTTGGAATCACCTTGCTGTCTTTGTTGGCGTTTTCGTTGAGTAACGAGGCGTTGGTCTGCTCGACCAGACCACGGATCTCCTGGTTCAGGCGACCGCGTTTTTCACGTTCAATGTCGCGATCGTGACGGTACTCGATGTAAGCACGAGCCAGTTGTTTGTATGGACCCGACATCAGCTGGTTTTCAACTGCGGTCTGGATCTCGTTGATATCCACCTGGTTGCGGCCCTGCATCTGCTCGCTGACAACCGCGGCAACAGTGGCGCAATAATCGGCATCATCGACTTCCGCTGCTTTAGCTGCACGCAGAATCGCTTCTTTGATGCGCTCTGATTTAAACGGCACTTTGCAGCCGTCTCGTTTCATCACATGCGGTGTCATGATCGCTCCATATTTTTAAGAACAGGTTATCCACAGAAATTGGGAAAGGCGTTTTCCGGTTTTTTCGTTTCGTTTTCCGGTGCTTTCCGCAATCGCCATCCGCTTATCCACAACGCCGCACCTTTTTCGTGGGGAGCTGTAGTAGCAATTATAGTCGATTAATACAACATATTGGGTTGGGACGCATTTTAAAGTCTATATATAGTGCTTTGCATCAAGGATGTTTTAACTTTTTTTGATGTAGCTCAAAGTAAAAAGCAGAGCGTACGGATGACGGGCGCTACAGCGATATGTAAATTTTTTAATGAATTTTCTGGTTGAAAAATCAACAAAAACAACATACTGACAGACAAAACCCCGGAATGACCGGCATTACCGGGGCTTAGGGAAGATTTACTTCTGTAACCACCAGACAGCCTCAAAAGGCCGTAAAGTCATGGCACAGGGTTGTGGTGAGGCTTCTTCGTAGTTATGCATCACAAGTTGCCAGTTGCCGCGCATTTTCCCTGGCTGCCAGGGTTGGATCTCACGGCTAAGGTTGGCAATGACCAGCAAGGTTTGCCCCTTCCATTCACGGCGATAGCACCACAATACAGGGCTGTTTGGCAGCAGATCCTGGTAATTGCCCCATGTCAGGATGGCTTCTTGCTTACGCAGTGCGATTAACTTTTGGTAGGTGTAAAACACCGAGGAATCATCGGCCAGCGCGGCTTCTACGTTGATTTGTTGATAGTTATCGCCCAGGCCAATCCACGGTTCGCCAGCCGTAAACCCGGCATTATCGCCGTTGCTCCATTGCATGGGCGTGCGACTGTTGTCACGGGATTTACTGGCGAGGATTGCCAATAACTCGTCGGCATCACGCCCATCGTTGCGCAGCTCGGCAAACATATTGAGGCTCTCCACGTCGCGATAGTCAGTAATGCGCGTGAAATGTGGGTTGGTCATGCCAATCTCTTCGCCCTGGTAGATATACGGCGTTCCCTGCATGCCATGCAGCACCATCGCCAGCATTTTTGCCGCAGGCACGCGGTATTCACCTTCATCACCAAAGCGAGAAACAATGCGCGGCTGATCGTGGTTACACCAGAACAAGGCATTCCATGCTACGTTGTGCATTCCTTGTTGCCAGTGGCGGAACAATGTTTTCAACGCCACAAAGTCAGGTTTAGCCAGCGTCCATTTTTCACCACCGGGATAATCGACCTTCAGGTGATGAAAATTAAAGGTCATCGATAATTCACTGCCTGTCAGTGCCGCGTATCGCTGGCAATGCTCAAGGCTGGTGGAGGACATTTCACCTACGGTCATTAACCCGCGTGGCGTAAACACATCGCGGTTCATCTCGTGCAAAAACTCGTGTGCTCGTGGCCCGTCGGTGTAGAAGCGACGCCCGTCGCCGTCCAGGTCTTCAGGGAAACGCGGGTCTTTGGAGATCAGATTCACCACATCCAGGCGCAACCCGTCGACCCCACGATCGGCCCAGAACTCACAGACTTTTTTCAGCTCTGCGCGTACCGCTGGATTCTCCCAGTTGAGATCCGCCTGTTCTGGTGCAAAGAGATGCAAATAGTACTGTTCGCTTTCCGCATGCCAGCGCCACGCACTACCGCCAAATTTTGAACGCCAGTTGTTCGGTGGCGTTTCTGGTTCGCCATCGCGCCAGATATAAAACTGGCGGTAAGGGCTTTCTTTGTTCAGCGCCTCGCGAAACCAGGCATGTTGGGTAGAGGTATGGTTAAACACCATATCGAGAATGATACGAATCCCACGCGATTTTGCCTGCGTCACCAGTTCGTCAAAATCGTCCAGCGTGCCGTAGGTGGGATCAATCGCCGTATAGTTCGCTACATCGTAACCGTTATCGACCTGCGGAGAGACATAAAAGGGGGTTAGCCAGATGGCATCAACGCCCAGTTTATGCAGATAGTCCAGGCGTTGGATAACGCCACGTAAATCGCCGGTGCCGCTACCCGTGGTGTCCTGAAAACTCTTTGGATAAATCTGGTAGATAACGCCGTTTTGCCACCAGTGGGGAAGATTAGTCATTACGTTATTCCTGCAAATGCGAGGGGGCGCAATTGCGCCCCGAAGAAAATTAAACAATGTCCAGCGTGCCCAGGCGGTATTTCCGCTGATAGATAAACGAGGTGAGTACAATCGGGATGATGATGGCGATAGCCATTGCCAGCGCAAACACCTGCCAGTAGCTCGGTTGAATCGAGAGAATTCCCGGCAGGCCGCCTACGCCGATGCCATTCGCCATAACGCCGTTCAGGCCACATAGCAATCCTGCCAGACCAGAACCAATCATCGCGCACAGCATCGGGAAGCGATATTTCAGGTTGATGCCGTACATTGCAGGCTCAGTGACCCCAAGCCAGGCGGAGATAGCGGCAGGAACGGAGATCTCGCGTTCATTGTGCTTGCGGCTGGAAATGATAATGCCTATCACGGCGGAGCCCTGAGCGATATTCGACAGCGCAATCAGCGGCCACACTGGCGTACCACCCATGCTTTGAATCATCTGCAAATCAATAGCAAGCGTGGTCTGGTGTACCCCGGTGATCACCAGCGGGGCGTACAGGAAGCCAAACAATGCCGCGCCAATCGGAGCAAAGCTGCCGGTCATCAGGTGACGTACCGCAAAGGCAACGCCATCGCCAATCATGCGACCAAACGGACCAATCAGCGCATGGGCGAGGAACACCGCGAGGATCAGCGAACAGACGGGCACCACCACCAGATAGAGGTAATCTGGCACGATGCGTTTAAGGCGAGTTTCAATAACGCCCAGCGCCAGCCCGGCTAACAGTGCCGGGATCACCTGCGCCTGATAGCCCACTTTGGCGATGCTGAACATGCCAAAGTCCCACACTTCCGGCAGCTGCTGCCCGAGCAGATAAGCGTTCATCAGCTGGGGGGAAACCAGTGTCACGCCAAGTACGATACCAAGGATCGGCGTGCCGCCCATTTTTTTCACCGCCGACCAGCAAATCCCGACCGGCAGGTAGAAGAAGATCGCTTCACCGATCAACCACAGAAAATCGTAGATCGTTTGCAGGGAAGGGTACATTTGCGCCAGCGTTTGACCGTTGCTCATGGGCAAATCGCCGATCACATTGCGAAAACCGAGGATCAAACCGCCGCTAATCAACGCGGGCAGCAACGGGAAGAAGATCTCCGCGAAATGAGAGATCAACTGCTCATGCCATTTCATATTCTGCCGGGCGGCTTTTTTTACCTGCTCTTTATCAACCTGCGCCTGTCCGGTTGACGCTATCAGTGCTTGATAGTAATCACCCACGTTGGTGCCAATCACCACCTGAAATTGCCCGGCATTGGTGAAACAGCCTTTCACCATGGGGAGTTGCTCAATTTCTTTCGGTCTGGCATTGGCCGGTTGGTTGAGGACAAAGCGCAGGCGAGTAATACAGTGGCTCACCGTCGCAATATTGCCGCGCCCGCCGACCAGTTCAATCAACCGATCGATATCCGTTTGGTTTATTTTGCTCATCATAAAGCCCCATGGCAGATGACATTTTTGGTTGGCTGCAGAATATATTGCGCGGAAAAATTTAAAAACGGGAACGTTCCCGAAACGCAGCGAAGATCACAATTTATCGTTCAGGAAACGATCAGGACAGGGTGGCGGGGATGATGATTTGTTGCGGTTCGCTGCGTCCGGTTACCTGCGCGATCAACTGGCAGGCCGCCTGGCGTCCAGCTTCGGCGTAACCAGGATCTACGGTGACGATCTCCGGATGAAGGAATTTCATTAATGGCGTATTACCGACGCTCGCCAGTTGCAAGGTGTCGATGCGTTGCTCTTGCAGGTATTTACTTGCGCCAAGTGCCAGCGTGTCGGTTGCGCACAGTAAGGCGGTAGTTTCAGGCGTAATCACTTTTGCTACGTTCTCATAGCCTTGCTTCATAGCAAGGCCTGGCAGGGCGGCAACGGGATGCAGTTTATGCGCTTTGCAGAACGCCAGGTAGGCTTCGTGACGTCGCTTCCCGGTCGTCACGTCACTATGCGGCACGCCGAGATAACTGATATTGCGATGCCCCTGGTCATACAGCCGTTGCATCAGGATCTTGATTGCCCCTTCGTCGTCATAACAGACCGAAGCAAAGCCTTTTGCGTCACGCGCCAGCAGAACCAGCGATGACTGCCAGTGGGCTAACATTTCTTCTGTTATGCCGGTAAAACCGAACAGCACTACGCCGTCGATATTACGCCGTTTCAGCACCCCCAAATGTTCGGCAACTAATTGCGGGGAAAACTGACTTTCCATCATGATTGGATCGTAACCTTGTTCATAGAACGCTGGCAGCATGGTTTGAACGGCGAGATTTTCTGACAACGAATCCAGACGGGTGACAATGATGGCGACCACTTTATCGCTTTGCCCACGCATAGCGCGTGCAGAACGGGAAGGGGAAAATCCATGCTGATTCATCACTGCTTCAACACGCTCGCGCGTGCGCTGGCTCACGCCGCTTTCGTTATTCAGCACCCGGGAAACCGTAGATTTCCCCACGCCGCTTAAGCGCGCGATGTCTTTGATGGTCAGCCGATTTTGCATCCTGTTGTCCCGTAACGTGTTGTTTAATTATTTGAGGCTAACTTTACCCGTGCATTCAGCAATGGGTAAAGTCTGGTTTATCGTTGGTTTAGTTGCCTGCAGGTATTATATCGCCATAAATGCTACGAATATTATTGGATTCTCCTTATTATTTGCGGCGCTTTTTTCACTTACCGGAGGTTATATGGAACCTGATCCCACGCCTCTCCCTCGACGGAGATTAAAACTTTTCCGGTAAGCCCGTCTTTTCACGGCGTTACCGGATGCGTAAGGCCGTGACGTTTTAACGTCCCTGCTCAGCTTTATTACCTTCAGGTAAGGCTTCGCCACGCCTGAAGACATTTCTGTACTGTTTCAGACAGTGCGGAGGGACTCCTTATGTTTAAAGAAATTTTTACCCGGCTCACTCGCCATTTACCTTCCCGTCTGGTTCATCGTGATCCATTGCCTGGCGTGCAGCAGACAGTGAATACGGTGGTCCCGCCGTCCTTAAGTGCGCATTGCCTGAAAATGGCGGTGATGCCCGAAGAAGAATTGTGGAAAACGTTCGACACCCATCCGGAAGGGTTACATCAGGCGGAAGTGGAATCTGCCCGCGAACAACATGGTGAAAATAAATTACCCGCACAACAACCGTCGCCGTGGTGGGTACATTTATGGGTCTGCTATCGCAACCCCTTTAATATTTTACTCACCATTCTCGGCGCTATTTCTTACGCCACGGAAGATTTATTTGCCGCGGGCGTTATCGCGCTAATGGTCGCTATTTCAACGTTGCTGAACTTTATTCAGGAAGCACGTTCCACTAAAGCGGCAGATGCCCTGAAAGCGATGGTCAGCAATACCGCGACGGTGCTGCGCGTAATTAACGACAAAGGCGAAAATGGCTGGCTGGAGATCCCGATCGACCAGCTGGTGCCCGGCGATATTATAAAACTGGCGGCGGGAGATATGATCCCGGCAGATTTACGTATCTTGCAGGCGCGGGATCTGTTCGTCGCTCAGGCGTCGTTAACCGGTGAGTCTCTGCCCGTGGAAAAAGCCGCTACCACTCGCCAGCCGGAGCACAGCAATCCGCTGGAGTGCGACACGCTGTGTTTTATGGGCACCACCGTGGTGAGCGGCACGGCACAAGCAATGGTGATTGCTACAGGTGCCAATACCTGGTTTGGTCAACTGGCGGGGCGTGTTAGTGAGCAGGAAAGCGAGCCGAATGCCTTTCAGCAAGGGATCAGCCGCGTCAGTATGCTGCTGATTCGCTTTATGCTGGTGATGGCACCGGTGGTGCTGTTAATCAATGGCTACACCAAAGGCGACTGGTGGGAAGCGGCGCTGTTTGCGCTTTCGGTCGCGGTAGGCCTAACGCCGGAAATGTTGCCGATGATTGTTACCTCGACGCTGGCGCGCGGCGCAGTAAAGCTGTCGAAACAGAAAGTGATCGTCAAACATCTGGATGCTATTCAGAACTTTGGCGCAATGGATATTCTGTGCACTGATAAAACCGGCACCCTGACACAGGATAAAATTGTGCTGGAGAATCATACCGATATCTCCGGTAAAACCAGCGAACGCGTGCTGCATAGCGCGTGGTTGAACAGTCATTATCAGACCGGACTTAAAAACCTGCTCGATACAGCGGTGCTCGAAGGTACGGATGAAGAGTCAGCGCGCTCGCTGGCCAGTCGTTGGCAAAAAATCGATGAGATTCCGTTTGATTTCGAGCGTCGCCGGATGTCGGTGGTAGTGGCAGAAAATACCGAGCACCATCAGCTGGTTTGCAAAGGTGCATTGCAGGAAATCCTCAATGTGTGTTCGCAGGTGCGTCACAATGGCGAGATTGTGCCGCTCGATGACATCATGCTGCGTAAGATTAAGCGGGTTACTGATACGCTGAATCGTCAGGGGCTGCGCGTGGTTGCGGTGGCGACGAAATACCTGCCAGCGCGTGAAGGAGATTACCAGCGGGCGGATGAATCCGACCTGATCCTCGAAGGATATATTGCTTTTCTTGATCCGCCAAAAGAGACAACCGCTCCGGCACTGAAGGCATTAAAAGCGAGTGGAATTACCGTAAAAATCCTTACTGGCGACAGTGAGTTAGTTGCAACGAAAGTGTGCCATGAAGTGGGGCTGGACGCGGGAGAGGTGGTCATTGGTAGTGATATTGAAACGCTATCTGACGACGAACTGGCAAATCTTGCACAGCGCACCACGCTGTTTGCCCGCCTGACGCCGATGCATAAAGAACGCATTGTGACCTTACTGAAGCGCGAAGGGCATGTGGTTGGCTTTATGGGCGATGGTATTAATGATGCGCCCGCCTTACGCGCTGCGGATATCGGCATTTCTGTGGACGGCGCGGTAGATATTGCCCGTGAAGCGGCTGATATCATCCTGCTGGAAAAAAGCCTGATGGTGCTGGAAGAGGGGGTTATTGAGGGACGACGCACTTTCGCCAACATGCTGAAATACATCAAAATGACGGCGAGCTCTAACTTCGGTAATGTGTTCAGCGTGCTGGTAGCGAGTGCTTTCTTGCCCTTCCTGCCGATGTTGCCGTTACACTTGCTTATTCAGAACCTGCTGTACGATGTGTCACAGGTGGCGATCCCGTTTGATAACGTCGACGACGAGCAAATTCAAAAGCCGCAGCGTTGGAATCCGGCGGATCTGGGGCGCTTTATGATCTTCTTCGGACCGATCAGCTCGATCTTCGATATTCTGACGTTTTGCCTGATGTGGTGGGTATTCCATGCCAACACGCCGGAAACGCAAACGCTCTTCCAGTCGGGATGGTTTGTGGTGGGCTTACTGTCGCAAACGCTGATTGTGCATATGATCCGCACCCGCCGTGTGCCGTTTATTCAGAGCTGTGCATCGTGGCCGTTAATGATCATGACCGTGATCGTGATGATTGTCGGTATCGCATTGCCGTTTTCACCGCTGGCCAGCTATCTGCAGCTGCAGGCGCTGCCGTTAAGCTATTTCCCGTGGCTGGTTGCGATTCTGGCAGGGTATATGACATTAACCCAGTTGGTGAAAGGGTTCTATAGCCGTCGTTACGGCTGGCAATAAAGAATCAACTGGGCATGGTGACCCGGATTCAGATTGCAGACAAAGTGAGTTTTGTTCATGCCGGATGCGGCGTAAATGCCTTATCCGGCCAACAAATTCAATAAATTGCAGGAATCACGTAGGCCTGATAAGCGTAGCGCATCAGGCGATTTTGCGTTTGTCATCAGACTTAATCCGGGCATGATAGCCCGGATTTCCATCAAGATTAGCGACGAACAGCGATCGCTTCGATCTCAATCTTCACGTCTTTCGGCAGACGGGCAACTTCAACGCAAGAACGTGCCGGGAAGGTGGCGTTGTGTTCGGTGAAGAAGGCTTCGTAAGTGGCGTTTACGGTTGCGAAGTCGTTCAGATCTTTTACAAACACGGTAGTTTTAACGATGTCGCCCACTTTCAGACCAGCGGCTTCGACGATCGCTTTTACGTTATCCAGCGACTGACGTGCCTGTGCAGCGACGTCTGCCGGTACTTCGCCCGTTTTCGGATTTACCGGGATCTGACCGGAGGTGATGATCATATTGCCCAGATCAACGCCCTGTACGTAAGGGCCGATAGCTGCCGGTGCATTTTCCGTCGCGATAGTTTTGCTCATGATTTCTCCTTTATTACAGCGGTAAAAAGTCTGGCTCATTATAGGGAGCCAGACTTTTATTACCAACCGCAATTAATTGGCCAGCACCACATTATGGGAAAACTCTTTTTCACAGTATTTGCATTTGAGCGCGATGTCATTGGCGCGTTTTCGCACGGCAAAGCTGGAAGAAACCGGTTCGGCATGGCTGATACAGTTGCTGTTCGGGCAGACCAGCACATTGTCGATGCGCTCCGGCAGACTTGGGCGCGATTTACCCACCACTTCATAGTTGTCGATACGGTTAACCGTGGCTTGCGGCGCATACAATGCCAGTTGATCTACCTGGTCTTCACTCAAAAAGGTATTTTCGATTTTGATCAGATCTTTGCGGCCCATCTCGCCAGAAGGCAAGTTCAGACCGATGGTGATGCGCTGATCCGTTTCGGTCAGCTTGAACAGACTCAACAGCTTAAAACCGATCTGGGCGGGGATATGGTCAATTACCGTGCCGCGTTTAATAGCTTCAACCTGCAATTTATTATCGTGTGTCATCTCTATTTCCCCTTACAGTACCAGATCGCGATTCAGAACCAGTGCCAGTAACGCCTGGCGAGCGAAAATCCCGTTGCCTGCCTGCTGGAAGTACCAGGCGTGTGGCGTTTTATCAACATCCGTCGCAATCTCATCAACACGCGGCAGCGGATGCAGTACTTTCATATTGGCTTTGGCGTTGTGGAGATCGCTGGCGCGAAGAACAAACTGCGCTTTCACGTTGGCGTACTCGGACGGGTCCAGACGCTCTTTTTGCACGCGGGTCATGTACAGGATGTCAACTTCCGCCATCACTTCTTCAATAGAGCTGTGCAGACTCCATGCGATCCCTTTTTCATCGAGCATATCCAGAATGTATTGCGGCATTGCCAGCGCGTCCGGCGCGATGAAGTAAAAACGGTTGCCGTCGAACTTCGCTAACGCCTGAGTCAGGGAGTGAACGGTGCGGCCATATTTCAGGTCACCAACCATTGCGACGTGGAGATTGTCCAGACGCCCCTGGGTTTCCTGAATAGTGAATAAGTCCAGCAAGGTTTGCGTCGGATGTTGGTTGGAGCCATCACCGGCATTCAGTACCGGTACATTGCCGGAAAACTCGGTGGCCAGGCGCGCCGCACCTTCCTGCGGATGACGCATCACTATCGCATCGACGTAAGTGCTGATAACCGAAATGGTATCGGCCAGCGTTTCGCCCTTTTTACCCAGTGATGTATTGGCGCTGTCGGAGAAGCCCACCACGCTGGCACCCAGGCGGTGCATGGAAGTTTCGAAAGAGAGGCGGGTACGGGTAGAGGCTTCGAAGAAACAGCTGGCAATGACTTTGTGCTTCAACAGCTCTGGTTGCGGGTTTGCTTTCAGTTTCGCCGCTGTTGCCAGCACCAGATTAAGGTCATCGCGACTAAGGTCGTTTATGGAAATGATATGTTTCTGATATAGCGGATTAGCCATCTTTTATCTCCTGACGCCTGGGCAAAAAAAAGCCCCTCGATTGAGGGGCTGGGAATGGGTGATCAACGGGAAGAAAAACGGCAGGCCAGCGTCTTTTTTCAGACGCGGTAAGACAAAATGTCGAACACACTGAACCATACATCCTCCCGGCAAATTGTCCGGCATTATACTCATCGTCAGAAGCGGTGCAAGCATTTGATGCAATATTTTGTCAGCGCAAACGGTTTATTTGAATTTAAAGTCAAAATATATGCATTTTTATTTACTGTGATTCTGGAGGGGGAACTGTCGTTCGGTATCAATAATTGCAGACATTTCCTGCTTTTTTCTTTTTCACTTTCACGCAATCAGATATGCATTTTATTCCATTCATCCGACTTATAGGGCGGAGTGTGAAAACGAACGGCTAACACTATTGCTTACAGCTCAGGGATGCGCGCTATCACTTTAATTTCAAAATCAAAGCCTGCCAGCCATGTAACGCCCACCGCCGTCCAGGTTGGATAAGGTGGCGCGCTAAATATTTCATTTTTCACCGTCATGATGTCTTCAAATTGTTTTTCTGGATCGGTATGAAAGCTCGTAACATCAATGATATCGTCAAAAGTGCATCCCGCAGCTGCCAGGGTCGCATGCAAATTATCAAATGCCAGTCTGACTTGTTGCTGAAAATCGGGTTCTGGTGTTCCGTCCTCTCGACTTCCTACTTGCCCGGAAACAAACAGCAAATCGCCGGAACGAATAGCCGCAGAATAACGATGTTCAGCATACAGTGAATGTCGGCCAGCAAGGAAAACAGCGGTTCTTTCTACCATTTGGTTATCCTCAAGATTTACGACATGAACAGAAGATTTATATTTACCAGGAGCCGCTTTTAGCGGACGACGTGAGTAAACAAAACCCAGACATCATGGGAAATGGCTGGGCTTAATTGAGCGTAGTCGGTTATGCGCCAAACGCGCCATCAATGGTATGCATCGCGCCGGTAACAAAACTGGCTTCTGGCCCTGCTAACCATGCGACCATACCAGCGACCTCTTCCGGTTGCCCATGTCTTTTGATAGCCATAAAACTATGCAACATATCGCGCATTGGCCCGTTGGCGGGATTAGCGTCGGTATCAATTGGCCCTGGCTGGACGACGTTGATGGTGATCCCACGCGGTCCGAAATCACGGGCCAGCCCGCGCGCCATGCCTTGCAGGGCAGATTTACTGGCGGCATAAGCAGCCATGCCTGCAACAGGCATACGATCGCCATTCACGGAGCCGATGATTAAGATGCGCCCGCCTTCGGGCATCTGCCGGGCGGCTTCAACAGAGGCATGATAAGGAGCATGAATATTGATTTTGAAAAGGCGATCAATATCGTCGGCATTCAATTCCAGGGCATCGCCAAAGACGCCAATACCTGCATTTACCACCAGGATATCCAATGCGCCGCTCTTACGAACGACATCAATGACAGCGTCTCTGTCAGCACTATCTGTGAATACTGCTGTCGCTCCAGTCTCTTGTGCCAGGCGTTCAGCGGCATCTTTCGACCCCGCATAGGTGAATCGTACATTGGCCCCATCGGTGACGAAACGACGTACGATAGCGGCACCGATTCCACGGCTACCACCGAGGATGAGAACTGTCTTACCTGTAAAAGCGCCCATAAGGACTCCTTGATTTATTATGTAACATGCATTACAAAACTGTTTTAACTTTCTGTCAATAAGTTTTGTAATGGTCACTAAAAAACAATCTCGCGTTCCAGGTCGTCCCAGACGTTTCGCTCCTGAGCAGGCAGTCTCTGCGGCAAAAGTGCTTTTTCACCAAAAAGGTTTCGATGCTGTCAGTGTTGCTGAAGTTACTGATTATCTTGGTATTAACCCCCCGAGCCTCTACGCGGCTTTTGGCAATAAGGCTGGGTTATTTAGCCGTGTACTCAATGAATATGTCGGTACGGAAGCTATTCCGCTTGCCGATATTCTTCGTGATGATCGTCCGGTAGGGGAGTGCCTGGCTGAGGTATTAAAAGAAGCGGCGCGCAGATATAGCCAAAACGGCGGCTGCGCTGGCTGTATGGTTCTTGAAGGCATTCATAGTCATGATCCACAAGCGCGTGATATTGCCGTTCAATATTATCACGCCGCAGAAACGGCCATTTATGACTATATCGCCAGGCGGCATCCACAAAGCGCACAATGTGTGACTGATTTTATGAGTACCGTGATGTCAGGGCTTTCTGCGAAGGCACGGGAGGGGCACTCCATCGAACAACTCTGTGCAACAGCTGCACTGGCGGGGGAAGCGATAAAAACTATTCTCAAGGAGTGATGCGGGCCTTGACCCGAAAGGCGGGAACGCGCCTGCCGATAAGTTGTGATAAGACAATAATTCACGCGTTAAGGCTAGCGGAATTGATCATCTTTTCGTATAACGATAGAAATGAAACGTTGTTTTAATTAAGGAGTGGAAAAGATGATCATCGGAAATATTCATAATCTTCAGCCGTGGCTACCCCAGGAGTTACGCCAGGCGATTGAGCATATCAAAGCACACGTTACGGCAGAAACGCCAAAGGGCAAGCACGATATCGAAGGCAATCGTCTGTTTTATCTTATCTCGGAAGATATGACCGAGCCGCACGAAGCTCGCCGTGCGGAGTACCATGCCCGCTATCTCGACATTCAGATTGTGTTAAAAGGTCAGGAAGGCATGACCTTCAGCACGCAACCTGCAGGCACCCCGGATACCGACTGGTTAGCTGATAAAGACATCGCATTTTTGCCGGAAGGCGTTGATGAGAAAACAGTTATCCTTAATGAAGGTGATTTTGTTGTGTTTTATCCGGGGGAAGTGCATAAACCGCTGTGCGCAGTGGGCGCGCCAGCCCGGGTTCGCAAAGCAGTAGTGAAGATGCTGATGGCGTGATGACTTTTCGCCGTAAATAACTCCAGGTTTACGGCGAGTTTGTGAAAAGAGCGTTTTTTGATATTTTTTTGTGAGTAAAATTTGTAATGCTTAGACGTTCTTATTAACTCAAGGAGTTCGTCATGAGCAAAATATCAGATTTGAATTATTCTCAACACATTACATTAGCCGACAATTTTAAACAAAAAAATGAAGTCTTAGATACCTGGTATGTGGGAATGAATGATTTTGCCCGAATTGCCGGGGGGCAGAATAGCAGAAGCAATATTCTTTCTCCTAGAGCATTTTTGGAGTTTTTGGCAAAGATATTTACCTTGGGTTATGTGGATTTTAGCAAACGCTCCAACGAAGCGGGTAGAAATATGATGGCTCATATTGAGTCCTCATCTTATTCTAAAGATACTGATGGCAATGAAAAAATGAAGTTTTACATGAATAATCCTGAAGGGGAGCGAGCGGATTTATCTAAGGTGAAGATAGAAATTACACTTGCCTCAGTTTCTACTAAAGGGATTCGTGAAGGACATACAGTCATTATATTTAAACAATCTGATGGTTCGACTAATCGTTATGAAGGGAAGTCTTTTGAAAGAAAAGATGATAGTTCATTACACCTGATTACTAACAAGATTCTGGCGTGTTACCAACGCGAAGCTAACAAGGAAATAGCGCGTCTATTAAATAATCATCAGAAGTTAAATAATCTACAGAAGTTAAATAATCTACAGAAGTTAAATAATATACAGGAGTTAAATAATTCGCAGGAGTTAAATAATTCGCAGGAGTTAAATGATTCGCAGGATTTAAATGATTCTCAGGATTTAAATGATTCTCAGGATTTAAATGATTCTCAGGAGTTAAATAACTCGCAGGACTTAAATAATTCGCAGGTGAGTTGTAAAGGTTCAGTTGATTCTACGATTGCGGATTTATTAGAAAAACCATTGAATAATGCCTTATTAGCAATAAGGAACGAACATCTGCTATTAATGCCTCATGTATGTAGTGAATCGATTTCATACTTACTGGGCGAAAATGGTATACTTGAAGAAATAGATAAGCTCTACGAATCAAATGATCACGGAATTGATAATCACAAAAAAGGTAACAATGAAATTAATGACATCATGATTAACCTGTCTCATATTCTTATTGATTCCTTAGATGATGCAAAGGTTAACCTTACACCGGTCATCGATTCGATGCTGGAGACTTTTTTAAAATTCCCATATATTTATGATGTAAGAATACTGGAGTGGTGCTTTAATAAAAGCATGCAATATTCTGATGATACAAAAAAGATAAAGCATGCATGCTCCGTAATAAATCATATTAATCTTCGCAGCGATCAGTCTAAAATAGCTGAGGCATTATTTTTCAATCTCGATAAAGAACCCTATAAAAATAGCCCTGAATTACAGGGGTTGATTTGGAATAAGTTGGTTGTATATGTCAATGATTTTAACTTAAGCAATCGAGAAAAAACATATTTAATACAAAGGATATTTAATAATGTTGAGTCTGTATTTAATAAAGTGCCTGTCAGCATTTTAGTAAATGATATTTTTCTGAAGGATTTTTTTATGAAAAATCCTGAGATGATTAATTGGTATTTCCCTCAGTTACTTAATACCTATGAGGGTGAAAAGATTTATTTTGATAAGTTGGGGTATGATTTTAATAATAAAGAGTCTAATGATGAGATTATGAAAAATCAACCAAATGATGTTATTAATGAAAAAATTAATAATGAATTAAAACTTAGGTTTAGAATGATGCAAACTATCTTGAAATCGAGAGTTAATGTATTACCATATATTAATGAACAGCGTTTAAATAAACTAAATCCACCGGAAAATTTACGTATAGCAATAGAAAAATTTGGGTGGAATAATAAACCTATCACTGCATAAAATAATGTAATGCCGGGATGGTTTGTATTTCCCGGCATCTTTATAACAATATCAATTATTTACTGAGCGTCGCGACCATCACCGCTTTGATGGTATGCATGCGGTTTTCCGCCTGATCAAATACAATGCTGGCGGCAGATTCGAAGACCTCATCAGTCACTTCCATTCCGCCATGTAGGCCAAACTCTTCCGCCATTTTCTTGCCAAGCGTCGTTTGGTCGTCATGAAACGCGGGCAGGCAGTGGAGGAATTTGACCTCCGGGTTACCGGTCAACTGCATCATCTTGCTGTTCACTTGATAATCACGCAGCAATGCAATGCGTTCAGCCCATTTCTCTTTTGCTTCACCCATCGACACCCATACATCGGTATAGATAAAGTCAGCACCTTCAACTCCTTTAGCTACATCTTCCGTCAGCGTAATATTCCCGCCATTTTGCTGTGCCAGAGCGCGGCATTCCGTAACCAGCGCAGCTTCCGGCCAGCATGCCTGTGGCGCGACCAGACGCAAATCCAGACCGGTAAGCGCCGCAGCTTCGAGCATCGAATTGCCCATGTTGTTACGTGCGTCACCTGCATAGACCAGCGTCATTTCGTTGAATGCTTTACCGGGTAAATGCTCCTGCATGGTGAGGAGATCCGCCAGCAACTGCGTGGGGTGAAACTCATTGGTCAGGCCGTTCCATACCGGCACGCCAGCGTATTCCGCCAGTGTTTCGACAATCTCCTGACCATAGCCGCGATACTGAATACCGTCATACATGCGACCCAGCACGCGGGCAGTGTCTTTAATCGACTCTTTATGACCAATCTGACTGCCGCTTGGGCCGAGATAAGTAACGCGAGCACCCTGGTCATATGCGGCAACTTCGAAAGAGCATCGGGTACGGGTCGAGTCTTTTTCGAAGATGAGCGCGATGTTTTTACCAGTGAGTTTGGCTTCTTCTTTGCCGCTTTTCTTATCGGCTTTCAGCTTCGCGGCTAACTGCAGCAGGCTGTTGAGTTCAGCTGGCGTGAAATCGAGTAATTTCAGGAAATGCTTATGATAAAACCCGGACATAGATCCCTCCTGTGGCTAACGCCTCAATGAATTAAAATTCAATTTATATGGATGATTATTCATTTGCAAGTCTAAAGCATAAATCTTTGTCACAAAGGTGGAGGCAATGCCAGTGGTGTGTGACAATATGAGTATCGGCAGGACATTAAGAGGAATGAGCCATGGCAAACCCGGAACAACTGGAAGAACAGCGTGAAGAAACACGTTTGATTATTGAAGAATTACTGGAAGATGGCAGCGATCCGGACGCACTGTACACCATCGAACACCATCTTTCCGCAGACGATCTGGAAACCCTGGAAAAAGCAGCAGTTGAAGCGTTTAAACTCGGTTACGAAGTGACCGATCCAGAAGAGCTGGAAGTTGAAGATGGTGATATCGTGATTTGCTGCGACATCCTCAGCGAGTGCGCGTTGAATGCCGATCTGATCGATGCCCAGGTTGAACAACTGATGACGCTGGCGGAGAAATTTGACGTTGAGTACGACGGTTGGGGCACTTACTTTGAAGATCCCAACGGCGAAGACGGCGACGATGAAGATTTTGTCGATGAAGACGATGACGGGGTTCGCCACTAATTAATTGATTAAAATGCCCGATAGCACACACTAGCGGGCATTTTTTTAGAGTTCGCGTAGCATCCGCACTTCACAATCGACATGGCCCGTGCAGCCAAGCGCATAGTCGATATGCTCAAAGCCCAAATGCTCATAAAGCGCAATGGCTTCCTTTAAAAAAGCGGTCGTTTCCAGATAGCAGCGTTTGAAGCCCATTTCTCGTGCCTGCTCCATCGCCATTAAGGCCAGTTTTTTCGCCAGCCCTTTACCGCGAATAGCCGGAAGAAAATACATCTTTTGCAGTTCGCAAATGTCCGATTCACTACCTGCTAATGGCGCAATCCCACCGCCGCCGACCACTTCACCCTCGTACTCAACCACCCAATATGCATGACCCGGCTGACTATACACTTGATACAGCTCGTCAAGATTCGGATCGGCGACGGTGTAGCCTTTATCAGCGGTAAGACCGTATTCGGCGGATACCTGACGAATGACGCGGGCGATAGCAGGATTATCCTGCAACGTCAGGCGACGCATTACAGGTGATTGCGGCGCAATGTTATTCATAGTTTAACCCAATAAAAATAAAGTAATTATACATTTGTTTAATACCACTCTCTTCTTACGTGCGCAAGCGTCTTATAAAGCAATAAAGTTTTTGCCAGCCTATTACTGATAAGAGTATTGTAACGTGGCAGAACATTTTACTGTCTGTATCTATAAATTATATCAATGGATTTTTTAATTCAGGGAATTTTTATGGCTCAAGTTATTAATGAAATGGATGTTCCGTCCCATTCGTTTGTTTTTCATGGTACAGGTGAGAGATATTTTCTTATTTGTGTGGTGAATGTGTTGTTAACGATTATAACGCTAGGTATCTATTTACCATGGGCATTAATGAAATGTAGGCGTTATCTCTATGCTAATATGGAAGTTAACGGACAACGATTTTCTTATGGAATTACTGGTGGGAATGTTTTTTTTAGTTGTCTTGTTTTTGTTTTTTTCTATTTCGCAATCTTAATGACAGTGTCAGCAGATATGCCGCTTGTTGGCTGTGTTTTGACTTTGTCACTGTTGGTTTTGCTTATATTTATGGCAGCAAAAGGACTGCGTTATCAGGCCTTGATGACCAGTCTCAACGGCGTAAGATTTAGTTTTAATTGCTCTATGAAAGGGTTCTGGTGGGTAACCTTTTTCTTGCCGATTTTAATGGCCATTGGGATGGGGACTGTTTTCTTTATCTCGACAAAGATGCTACATGCCAATAGTTCAAGTAGTGTTATTATATCTGTGGTTCTGATGGCAATAGTTGGTATTGTTTCCATTGGTATTTTTAATGGTACTTTATATAGCCTGGTAATGAGTTTTCTCTGGAGCAATACCAGTTTCGGTATACATCGTTTCAAGGTGAAATTAGATACTGCGTATTGTATAAAATATGCCATCCTCGCATTTTTAGCTTTATTACCTTTTCTCGCTGTTGCTGGTTATATTATCTTCGATCAAATATTAAATGCGTATGATAGTTCTGTGTATGCAAATGATGATATTGAGAATTTACAGCAATTTATGGAAATGCAACGTAAAATGATAATCGCGCAGTTAATCTATTATTTTGGGATTGCTGTTAGCACCAGTTATTTAACGGTGTCGTTGCGAAATCATTTTATGAGCAACCTGTCACTGAATGATGGGCGTATTCGTTTTCGCTCAACTTTAACATACCACGGTATGCTTTATCGCATGTGTGCGTTGGTGGTGATATCCGGGATTACGGGCGGTCTGGCTTATCCACTGCTGAAAATATGGATGATTGACTGGCAGGCAAAAAATACGTATTTGCTGGGCGATTTGGATGACCTTCCTTTAATCAATAAAGAAGAACAACCAGATAAAGGCTTCTTAGCCAGTATTTCACGGGGAATTATGCCTTCTTTACCATTTCTGTAAGAGATAAAAAAGGCCGGAGCATGCTCCGGCCTTCGTTTTCATCACTGTGTTTTGATTACAGCGCGGCGATAACAGCCTGCTGTTCAATCAGCTTAGCTTTCGCTTCTGCATAGCCTTCCAGCTTCTCACGCTCTTTCGCGATGACCGCTTCCGGTGCGCGGGCGACAAAGCCTTCATTCGCCAGCTTGTTCTCGATACGGCTGATTTCGCCTTCGATCTTCGCCACTTCTTTCGCCAGACGCGCCAGCTCATCTTCTTTGTTGATGAGGCCAGCCATCGGGATCAGCAGCTCTGCGCCGTCGATGATCTTCGTAACGGAAACCGGACCTTTGTCATCGGCAGGCAGCACGGTGATGCTTTCCAGACGCGCCAGGGTTTGCAGGAAGCCACGGTTTTCATTTACGCGACGTTCTGCATCCGCGCTGCAACCACGCAGCAGCAGCTCCAGCGGTTTGCCCGGCGCGATATTCATTTCTGCACGGATGTTACGTACGGCAACGATCGCCTGTTTCAGCCACTCGGTGTCGGCCAGCGCCGCTTCATCAACCTGAGACGCATCATACTGCGGGAACGGCTGCAGCATGATGGTGTCGGCAGTGATACCGCAAAGTACTTTCACACGCTGCCAGATGGTTTCGGTGATGAACGGAATGATCGGATGCGCGAGGCGCAGCAGACCTTCCAGTACAGTCACCAGCGTATGGCGAGTACCGCGCAGTTCGGCGTCTGTTCCACCGTTCATTACCGGCTTGGTCAGCTCCAGATACCAGTCGCAGAACTGGTTCCAGGTGAACTCATACAGAATGCCTGCGGCGATATCGAAGCGGAAGCTGTCCAGCGCTTCGCGGTACGCTTTGATGGTCTGGTTGAACTCCGCCAGAATCCAGCGATCCGCCAGCGACAGCGTCATTTCACCGCCGTTAAAGCCGCAATCCTGACCTTCTGTGTTCATCAGCACAAAGCGGCTGGCGTTCCACAGCTTGTTACAGAAGTTACGGTAACCTTCCAGGCGCTTCATATCCCAGTTGATGTCACGACCGGTAGAAGCCAGTGCCGCCAGGGTGAAACGCAGCGCGTCAGTACCGTGCGGCTCAATACCGTTCGGGAACTGCTTCTCGGTGCGCTTACGGATTTTGTCCGCCAGCTGCGGCTGCATCATATTGCCGGTACGTTTCTCCAGCAGTTCCGGCAGCGAAATACCGTCAACCATATCCAGCGGGTCAATAACGTTACCCTTGGATTTGGACATCTTCTGACCTTCGTCATCACGAATCAGACCAGTCATGTAAACGGTGTGGAACGGCACCTGCGGTTTGCCATTTTCATCTTTGATGAAGTGCATGGTCATCATGATCATGCGGGCAATCCAGAAGAAGATGATGTCGAAGCCGGATACCATCACGCTGGTTGGGTGGAACTGACGCAGGGCGTCGGTGTTTTCCGGCCAGCCAAGGGTAGAGAAGGTCCACAGCGCAGAAGAGAACCAGGTGTCGAGAACGTCTTCGTCCTGACGTAGAGCAACGTCGGCACCGAGGTTATTTTCTTTACGCACTTCATCTTCGTTGCGGCCAACATAAACGTTACCCGCTTCGTCGTACCATGCCGGGATACGGTGACCCCACCACAGCTGACGAGAGATACACCAGTCCTGAATATCGCGCATCCAGGAGAAGTACATGTTTTCGTACTGCTTCGGTACGAACTGAATGTCGCCGTTCTCAACCGCTTCAACCGCCGGTTTCGCCAGTACATCGGCACGCACGTACCACTGGTCGGTCAGCATTGGTTCGATAACTACGCCGCCACGGTCGCCGTAAGGAACGGTCAGGTCGTGCGGTTTAATTTCTTCCAGCAGGCCGAGTGCGTCAACCGCAGCAACGACCGCTTTACGTGCAGCAAAACGCTCGAGTTTCTGGAACTCTGCCGGGATTTCGCTGGAATAAACGTCAGATTCGTTACCTTTGGTATCGAACACCTGGGCGCTTTCACGGATATCGCCGTCAAAGGTCAGGATGTTGATCATCGGCAGCGCGTGACGTTTACCCACTTCATAGTCGTTAAAGTCGTGCGCCGGAGTGATTTTCACGCAGCCGGTGCCTTTTTCCATGTCGGCGTGTTCGTCGCCAACGATCGGAATACGACGGTTAACCAGCGGCAGAATGACATATTTGCCAATCAGATCTTTGTAACGCGGATCTTCCGGGTTAACGGCTACGCCAGTATCGCCCAGCAGGGTTTCCGGACGGGTAGTCGCGACCACCAGATAATCTTTACCGTCTGCGGTTTTCGCACCGTCAGCCAGCGGATAGCGGATGTGCCACATCGAACCTTTCGATTCGCGGTTTTCCACTTCCAGGTCAGAGATAGCGGTGCGCAGTTTCGGGTCCCAGTTTACCAGGCGTTTGCCACGGTAAATCAGGTCTTCTTTATATAGACGAACGAAAACTTCTTTCACCGCATTGGACAGGCCTTCGTCCATCGTGAAGCGTTCACGCTCCCAGTCGACGGAGTTGCCGAGACGGCGCATCTGACGGGTAATGGTGCCGCCGGACTCCGCTTTCCATTCCCAGATTTTGTCGATGAAAGCTTCGCGGCCGTAGTCGTGACGGGTTTTACCTTCTTCTGCGGCAATCTTGCGCTCAACGACCATCTGGGTAGCGATCCCGGCGTGGTCAGTACCGACCTGCCACAGGGTGTTTTTGCCCTGCATGCGCTGATAGCGGATCATGGTATCCATGATGGTTTGCTGGAAGGCGTGACCCATATGCAAACTGCCGGTGACGTTCGGCGGCGGGATCATGATGCAGAAACTCTCCTGGCTTTCATCGCCATTAGGCTTAAAGTAGCCCTGCTTTTCCCAGTGCTCGTAAAGCGGCTGTTCGATATCTTGTGGGTTATATGTCTTTTCCATTATTTCCAGGTTGCCGTATTCAGGTTGAAACCAGCCACGCGGTAGGCTTTATAGCGTTCGCGCGCCAGTTGTTTCAGAGAATCTTCATAAGGAACGAAGTCTACCACTTCTGTGAAAGCGGTGGCAAAATCTGCAAAGCTTGTTCGCAGACTAATCAATATATCGCGCGGGCTGCTGCTGCGTTTTTGCGGCCAGGCGATCTCCACCGGCGCACCGCCGCGCGGTCCTTCTCCCGCTAAATTATGCGGAACAAAGCTTTCTGCCGGACGCGCCCATAGGGCTTCATCCAGCCGGTAAGCCTGCTTTTCATCTTCACAGGCGATGAGCACGCGCTTACCGCTGCGCCAACGTTCTGCGGCAATTTCACACACCAGTTGCTCAACGGCGCTTAAGCCATCGACGGTGGTGTCATTGTCCAGAAGGTAGAACGTCGCGTTTTTCATAAATGGGGCTTCTTGTGGTGGATTTAAATACGCATCAGGTATACACCGCAGCGCCTGATGCGACGCTGTTGTGTCTTATCAGGCCTACGAGTTCAGTGCTGTGTGTAGGTCGGATAAGGCGCTCACGCCGCATCCGACAATAACAGCATTGCCTGATGCGACGCTGCCGCGTCTTATCAGGCCTACGAGTTCGGTGCTGTGTAGGTCGGATAAGGCGTTCATGCCGCATCCGACAATAACAGCATTGCCTGATGCGACGCTTGCGCGTCTTATCAGGCCTACGAGTTCAGTGCTGTGTAGGTCGGATAAGGCGTTCACGCCGCATCCGGCAATAACAGCCTTGCCTGACGCAATTACTCTTCGCCGTTAAACCCAGCGCGGTTTAACAGGAACTGTGCCAGCAACGCTACCGGACGACCGGTTGCGCCTTTCGCTTTACCAGAGCGCCAGGCGGTTCCCGCGATATCCAGGTGCGCCCAGTTGTACTTACGGGTAAAGCGTGACAGGAAGCAACCTGCGGTAATCGCCCCACCAGGACGACCGCCAATGTTCGCCATATCGGCAAAATTGGACTCCAGCTGTTCCTGGTACTCGTCACCCAGCGGTAAGCGCCATGCGCGGTCACCGGATTGTTCAGACGCGGCAATCAGTTCATGGGCCAGTGGGTTATGGTTCGCCATCAGACCAGTAATGTGGTGACCCAGCGCGATCACGCAGGCACCGGTCAGCGTCGCCACGTCAATCACCGCTTCCGGCTCAAAACGCTCAACGTAAGTTAACACGTCGCACAGTACCAGGCGGCCTTCAGCGTCGGTATTCAGCACTTCAACGGTTTGACCGGACATGGTGGTTAACACATCGCCCGGACGATAGGCACGCCCGCCAGGCATGTTTTCGCAGCCTGCCAACACGCCGATAACGTTAATCGGCAGTTGTAGCTCCGCGACCATACGCATCACGCCGTAAACCGCTGCCGCACCGCACATATCGTACTTCATCTCATCCATGCCTTCTGAAGGCTTGATCGAGATACCGCCGGAGTCGAAGGTTAAACCTTTACCCACCAGCACGATTGGGCGTGCATCTTCCGACGCGTTGCCTTTGTACTCAATCACCGACATCAGCGATTCGTTTTGCGAACCCTGACCGACCGCCAGATAGGAATGCATCCCCAGCTCTTTCATCTGCTGTTCGCCGATAACGCGGGTGATAACATTCTTGCTGTAGCTGTCAGCCAGCTGGCGCGCTTGTGAAGCGAGGTAAGCGGCGTTACAGATATTCGGCGGCATATTGCCGAGATCTTTCGCTGCTTTAATCCCGGCGGCAATCGCCAGACCGTGCTGGATCGCGCGCTCACCGCTGGTCAGTTCACGGCGGGTCGGCACGTTGAACACCATTTTACGCAGCGGACGACGCGGTTCGCTCTTGTTCGTTTTCAGCTGATCGAAACTGTAGAGCGTCTCTTTTGCCGTCTCGACAGCCTGACGCACTTTCCAGTAGTTGTTACGGCCTTTAACGTGCAGTTCAGTCAGAAAGCAGACCGCTTCCATTGAGCCAGTATCATTCAGCGTATTAATGGTTTTCTGAATAACCTGCTTGTACTGACGCTCATCCAGCTCACGTTCTTTGCCGCAACCAATAAGGAGAATTCGCTCGGAAAGTACATTCGGAACATGGTGCAGCAACAATGTCTGCCCCGGTTTTCCTTCCAGTTCGCCCCGACGTAGCAGGGCGCTGATGTACCCATCGCTGATTTTATCGAGCTGTTCTGCAATCGGAGAAAGGCGACGTGGTTCGAAGACGCCCACGACGATGCAGGCACTCCGCTGTTTCTCCGGGCTACCGCTTTTTACACTAAACTCCATGCACTACGCTCCTGAATCTTAAAGACAACGGCGGTGGCTACAGATAGAATTGCAAGCTTTCGTAACTCATGTCCGCTGTTGCGATGACTTCGTGTTAATCTTAACGTTATTACGGCATTGGCACGTCAGAACAAAATCTGAGAGGTGAATCCGTTGAGTATAATTATCTTAGCGACGATTTCGACGACTCAAGAGAATAAATGACGTTTAAGCCATGAAACAAGCTAAAATCCTGCAAAAGACGAGTTTTTACGGGCGTATTTAAAGTGATAATCATAAGATATCTGGTGCGGGAGACGCTCAAAAGCCAGCTGGCGATACTCTTCATCTTGCTTTTGATCTTCTTCTGTCAAAAGTTAGTGAGGATCCTCGGCGCAGCGGTTGACGGCGATATTCCGGCGAATCTGGTGCTCTCCCTTCTCGGGTTGGGCGTGCCGGAAATGGCGCAGCTTATCCTGCCATTAAGCCTGTTCCTCGGGCTGCTGATGACGCTGGGCAAACTGTATACCGAAAGTGAAATTACGGTAATGCATGCCTGCGGCCTGAGCAAAGCGGTTCTGGTGAAAGCGGCAATGATCCTTGCGGTATTCACGGCAATCGTCGCGGCGATTAACGTGATGTGGGCGGGACCGTGGTCATCGCGTCATCAGGATGAAGTGTTAGCAGAAGCGAAAGCGAACCCTGGCATGGCGGCGCTGGCGCAAGGGCAATTCCAGCAAGCGACTAATGGCAGTTCGGTGCTGTTCATCGAAAGCGTTGACGGCAGCGATTTCAAAGATGTGTTCCTCGCGCAAATTCGACCAAAAGGTAATGCACGTCCTTCTGTGGTGGTGGCCGATTCCGGACATTTAACCCAGCTGCGCGACGGCTCCCAGGTCGTCACTCTCAACCAGGGAACGCGCTTCGAAGGCACTGCACTGTTACGTGATTTCCGCATTACGGATTTCCAGGATTATCAGGCGATCATTGGTCACCAGGCGGTGGCGCTCGACCCGAACGATACCGACCAGATGGACATGCGCACATTGTGGAACACTGACACCGATCGTGCTCGCGCAGAACTGAACTGGCGTATCACGTTGGTATTCACCGTGTTTATGATGGCACTTATGGTCGTACCGCTGAGCGTGGTTAACCCACGTCAGGGACGCGTACTGTCGATGCTGCCAGCCATGCTGCTGTATCTACTTTTCTTCCTGATCCAGACCTCCCTGAAATCGAACGGCGGTAAAGGTAAGCTGGACCCGACGCTGTGGATGTGGACCGTTAACCTGATTTATCTGGCTTTGGCGATTGTTCTCAACCTTTGGGACACCGTGCCGGTCCGCCGCCTGCGCGCCAGTTTTTCGCGTAAAGGAGCGGTGTGATGCAACCTTTTGGCGTACTTGACCGCTATATCGGTAAAACTATTTTCACCACCATCATGATGACGCTGTTCATGCTGGTGTCGCTGTCCGGCATTATCAAGTTTGTCGATCAGCTGAAAAAAGCCGGGCAGGGGAGTTACGACGCGTTAGGCGCAGGAATGTATACCTTGCTGAGCGTGCCGAAAGATGTGCAAATCTTCTTCCCGATGGCGGCTCTGCTTGGGGCGTTGCTTGGTCTTGGGATGCTGGCGCAGCGCAGCGAACTGGTGGTGATGCAGGCTTCTGGTTTTACCCGTATGCAGGTAGCGCTGTCGGTGATGAAAACCGCCATTCCACTGGTCTTGCTGACGATGGCGATTGGTGAATGGGTCGCGCCGCAGGGCGAGCAGATGGCGCGTAACTACCGTGCGCAGGCGATGTACGGCGGCTCGTTGCTCTCTACCCAGCAAGGTTTATGGGCGAAAGATGGCAACAACTTCGTCTACATTGAGCGGGTTAAAGGTGACGAAGAGTTAGGTGGCATCAGTATTTATGCCTTTAACGAGAATCGTCGTCTGCAATCCGTACGCTATGCCGCTACCGCGAAGTTTGACCCGGAACATAAAGTCTGGCGTCTGTCGCAGGTTGATGAATCTGATTTGACCAATCCGAAACAGATCACCGGTTCGCAGACGGTGAGCGGCACCTGGAAAACCAACCTCACGCCAGACAAACTGGGCGTGGTGGCGCTGGACCCGGATGCACTCTCTATCAGCGGTTTGCACAACTATGTGAAGTATCTGAAGTCGAGCGGTCAGGATGCCGGACGTTATCAGCTCAACATGTGGAGCAAAATCTTCCAGCCGCTATCCGTGGCGGTGATGATGCTGATGGCGCTGTCGTTCATCTTTGGCCCACTGCGTAGCGTACCGATGGGCGTGCGTGTGGTCACTGGTATTAGCTTCGGTTTTGTCTTCTACGTACTGGACCAGATCTTCGGCCCGCTGACGTTGGTTTACGGCATCCCGCCGATCATCGGCGCACTGTTGCCAAGTGCCAGCTTCTTCTTAATCAGCCTGTGGCTGTTAATGAGAAAATCGTAACCTGATGAACGAATAAAGGGAGCGAAAGCTCCCTTTATTATTGTTAGCAAAGTGTGCTTCGTTCATGTCTGAAAAATCATGAAAATTCAATATATTGCAGTGGTGTTGGCATGATAAGGCGCGCCAGCGTCGCATCAGGCAAAGACAAATCGCACCTGGCTTACCTTCTTCTCCCCCCCAGCAAACTCCCCAACATCCCGCGCACAATCTGATTCGTCACCTGGCGGGCGGCGCTTTTTGCCATTGTTTGCACCACACCATCTTTCTTCCCGCCGCGTGGTCCGGTAGTGCCGAACAAAATATCTTTCAATCCACCGAGAATACCGTCATCCACCGCCACCTCTTTTCCTTTCGCGGGAGTATTATTTTGCTGCTCGATACTGGCCTGAAAGCCTTTTTGCAACATCTCATAGGCGGATTCCCGGTCCACGTCATCTTCATACTTGCCATACACCGGGGAGTGATTAATCAAGCCATTGCGCTCATCTTCCGTCACCGGCCCCATCCGCGAACAAGGCGCAATCACCATCGCCCGTTCCACCACAGAAGGACTTCCTTTCGCATCGAGAAACGAGATTAACGCTTCGCCCGTCCCCAGTTCCTGGATTGCCTTTTCGGTATCAAACGTCGGATTGGCCCGCATGGTTTGCGCCGCTGCCTTCACTGCTTTCTGATCTTTAGGCGTAAAAGCACGCAAAGCGTGTTGAACGCGATTACCGAGCTGCCCGAGCACGTTATCCGGGATATCTGACGGGTTTTGCGAAACGAACCAGACGCCCACGCCTTTTGAGCGAATAAGCCTTATCACCTGCTCAATCTTATCCAGCAGTACCTGCGGTGCATCGTTAAACAGCAGATGCGCTTCGTCGAAGAAAAACACCAGTTTTGGTTTCTCCAGATCGCCCGCTTCCGGCAATTGTTCATATAACTCTGAAAGCATCCACAGCAGGCTGGCGGCGTACAGTTTCGGCATCTGGTAGAGTTTTTCGGCGCGAAGGATATTGATAACGCCTTTACCGTTGGCATCGGTGCGCATCCAGTCTTTGATATCCAGCATCGGCTCACCAAAGAAGTGTGCTGCGCCTTGCTGTTCCAGCGACAGTAATCCGCGCTGGATGGCACCAACCGATGCGCTACTGATATTTCCGTACTGATTCTGGAAGGATTTGGCGTTATCGCCGATGTACTGGGTAATCGCCCGCAAATCTTTAAAGTCGAGCAGCAACAATCCCTGATCGTCCGCAATGCGGAAGATAATATTCAGCACGCCAGATTGCACATCGTTGAGATTCAACAGTCGTGCCAGCAACAGCGGCCCCAGATCCGAAACCGTCGCCCGCACCGGGTGGCCTTTCTCGCCAAAGATATCCCACACCACCACCGGATTAGTATGAGGTTGCCAGTCATTTACGCCGATATTTTTAAGCCTTGCGAGCAGTTTTTCCGACGCCGTACCTTCTGCCGCAACCCCGGTTAAATCACCTTTTACATCGGCCATAAACACCGGAACGCCGATTTCTGACAGAGATTCCGCCAGTTTTTGCAGCGTGACAGTTTTACCTGTCCCCGTTGCGCCAGTAATCAGCCCGTGACGGTTAGCCATTCCCGGCAGTAAAAACAGTTCTGTGTCCAGCGTGCGGGCAATTAACAGGGGTTTGCTCATGAGATTTCCTCCAGTTTCCTGCCTGGAGTATAGGCAACGTCCGGCAAAGAGAATATGTGTAATGAAGAGAAAATAACCTAAAGCGTGTTACCGTGATAAATCTGATACCCGAGGTCAACAGTGTTGTGGTTGTGATCGTTATTCTTAATTTTGCTCAGCAACATTTGGGCGGCCATCCGACCAATATCAAAACGGGGAGTAATTACGCTGGCGAGGCTTGGGATCATTTGCCTGCCAATCTCCAGCCCATGAAAACCCGCAATGGAAATTTGTTCTGGCACGGCGAGGTTTCGCTCGCGGCACAGCAGAAGCGCACCCATCGCAATATCGTCATTGGTGCAAAATACACCGTCTAAATCCGGGTTTGCGCTAAGGGCATCACGCATTAACTGCATTCCTAAATGAATGGATGAGATGGCGCGTGGATTCATGCGTAATGGGGAAAGATTATGCAGCATCATCGCATCGCAATACCCCTGATAACGCTGTTCATCGCGGGTGTCATCTTTGGAACCGAGATACAGAATTTTGCGCCTGACTCGCTTATCCAGCATGGTACACACCATGTCAAAAGCAGCCTGCCGATTATCAAAACCGACCTCCATATCCAGCCGTTCTCCCTGTACATCCATCAATTCCACGACCGGAATGGTGGCTGAACGCAGAAATTTCACCGTCCTGATGGTGTGATATTTTTCCGAAAGAATAATCCCGTCAATGTTATAAGAGAGCAGGTTAATCACCGACTCTTCTTCGGAATCGCGATCGTAATTGTAATTAGCAATAAGGGTCTGATAATTATGCACAGAGGTGACGGATTCTATTCCCGCGAGAATGTCAGCGAAGAGTTGATTTTGAAATGACGGAATCAAGATACCGAGGGTATAACTTTGTGCATTCAACAACATGCCGGGAGCGCGATTAGGGATATAATTGATCTCTTCCATAATTTTGGCGATGCGCTCGCCTGTTTCCTTTGCCACCTTTTTCGGCGAGCGGATATAACGACTCACGGTCATTTTTGTTACGCCAGCCAGCGTAGCGATATCCTGTAAAGAAATTCTGTGATTGCGCATAACTTCTCCCAACGTCGGGGGAATCTTCAATCTTCCCCCGAAACTACATCACAATATTTTATTCTTTCAGTGCAATACGGCGTTAATGGCTAACACGCCCAGCAAACCCATAATAGAAATAAGGGTTTCCATCACCGTCCAGGTACGCAACGTTTCACCAACCGTCAGATTAAAATACCCTTTAAATAGCCAGAAGCCAGGGTCGTTTACGTGTGACGCGATCACGCTGCCCGCACCGGTTGCCAGTACCATTAAAGCGGGATCGGCATGGGTAACGTTGATAATCGGCAACACCACACCCGCGGTGGTAATGGCCGCGACGGTGGCAGAGCCCAGAGCGATACGCAACAGCGCCGCAACAGTCCAGCACATCAATAACGGCGAAAGCGTAGTTCCGGTCATTAAGTGTGAAATATACTGCCCGACACCGCTATCTACTAATACCTGCTTAAACGCGCCGCCGCCAGCGATAATAAACACAATCATCGCGATAGCGCCTATAGAATCCCCAATGATATCCATGATTTGCTCGATGGTGCGTCCATTACGTCGGCCCAGTGTGAAAATCGCAATAACAATGGCAATAAACAGCGCAACGGCAGGGTTACCGACAAATTCAAAGAAGAGGCGCACGGTGTTAGTTTTCGGTAACGTAATTTCACAAACGGCGGCGATAGCCATCAGGATGACCGGGATCACTGCAGCAAAAATACTGTTCCAGAAGGAGGGCATCTCCTCTTCGCTAAACAGATGAGGATTAAATAAGCCTTCCGGTGGTGCTTTCTCAAAGCGAGTTAGCAGTTTAGAAAACAGCGGTCCTGCGACAATAACTGTCGGAATGGTAATGATAAATCCATACAGTAAAGTCGTTCCGAGATTAGCCTCAAAGATAGTCGCGATGGCAGTAGGCCCTGGATGTGGCGGCAGAAAACAGTGGGTTACAGAGAGCGCTGCTACCATCGGTACGCCAACATACAACAGGGGTAATCCAGATGATGCCACGATGGTAAATACCAACGGCAACAGCAGGACAAAACCCACTTCAAAAAACATGGCGAGGCCCACAACCAGACCGGTGATCACTAGCGCCCATTGCACGCGTTTTTTACCAAAAGTAGCAATCAGCGTAGTGGCGATACGTTGTGCCGCGCCCGTATCAGAAATCAGCTTGCCTAACATGGCCCCGAAACCGAGGATCATTGCCAGCCCGCCGAGTGTGCTGCCGATACCATTTTGTATAGAGTGCAGGACGGCCTGTGCATCCATCCCTTCGGCAAATCCGACGACGGCAGCGACCAGAACGAGGGCAATAAAGCCGTTAACTTTAAAGCCGATCATCAGGATAAGAAGCAGCGCGACGCCTGCCGCAATAATGATTAATGGCATAGTCTTTATCTCTTATTAGTGCCAGAAAAGCAGCGCTTTCGCGCTGCACGTAGGGTAGTAGCTGTTAAACAGCCACTAACATGCCGCCATCAACAAACAACAGGTGGCCGTTTACGAAATCAGAGGCTTTTGAAGAAAGGAACACCGCAGCACCAATCAGTTCCTGCGGATCTCCCCAGCGTGCGGCGGGGGTCCGTTTGCACAACCAGGCGGTGAAGGCTTCGTCCTCAACCAGTGCTTTAGTCATTTCTGTTTTGAAATAGCCCGGCGCAATACCGTTGACCTGAATATTGTGGCGCGCCAGCTCGACGCACATGCCGCGGGTGAGCATTTTTACCGCCCCTTTCGATGCGGCATAAGGGGTGATGGTGTCACGTCCCAGTTCGCTTTGCATCGAGCAAATATTAATAACTTTACCTGCCTTGCGTTCAACCATGTGACGAGTTACCGCTTGCGACACCAGGAACACGGCGGTCTGGTTTACTGCGATCACATCATTCCACTCTTGTTCAGGGAACTCAGTAAAAGGATGACGGCGCTGGATACCGGCGTTATTCACCAGCACATCAATGGGGCCGATGTCCTTTTCGATATGTTCAACGGCGGCATCAATTTCATGTTTATGAGTAACATTAAAAGGTGCGGCAACGGCCTGAATACCCTCCTGGTGGAGTTTTTCTACAGCAAGTTCTGCGCGTTCGGCAGTAATATCATTAATAATTATTTGTGCGCCATATTTACCCAGGCCGGTCGCCAGTAAAAAGCCAATGCCCTGTGCTGAACCGGTAATCAAGATATTTTTTCCTGCCAGTGAAAATAGATCGTTCATTGTATTATTCCTTTATTTATCTCTTAGAAAACAAGCTGGACTTTTGCTGCCTGGGTTTTATCACCGGCGAAACGTAGCGCCTCTTCCAGGTCTGTGAAGGGATATTCAGCACTCAGTAAAGGCAGTGGATTGATAACGCCATTCGCCAGCCATGACACTGCGGTATTAAATTCGCTGGTAAAACGGAAAGAGCCTTTGAGTGAAATCTCCTTACCAATCAATGTCATCATTGGGAATTCTGCCATCGCGCCTCCCATACCTACCTGCACCATTACGCCGCGTGCACGAGTGACCTCCAGACAGGTATTCACTGATGAAGGATGACCGGACACTTCAAAGCTGACATCGAAATAGCCTTTTTCCGCTTTCCAGTGATCCATGTCGTCGTTTTGTGGGTTTACGAGCACATCCGCCCCCATCTCTTTGCCCAGCGAAAGGGAACGGGGACTCACATCGGCACAGACAATTTCCGCGGCCCCCAGTGTTTTCACAGCACTGACAATCAGGCAGCCAATGGGCCCAACACCAGAAATAAATACTCGCTTGCCCTGTAACTCGCCGGCCTGATGTGCGGCATGAATCGCGACGGCTAAAGGTTCGGCAAAAGCCATAACCTTTTCGTCAGCTTTGGCCGGATAAGGGACACATTGCGACGTTTCGACCATTTTATAACGGGTAAAGCCACCATCAACATGAGGGAAATACATGGCACTGCCAAAAAAACGCATCTCTGTACACTGATTCTCGTTATGTTCAATGCAGTATTTGCAGTGACCGCACGGTTTAGACGGATTAATGGCTACCGTTTGCCCTTCATGTAATTTTGATGAGTCGCTATGAATAACTTTACCGATAACTTCATGACCTAACACCATCGGTGCCTTTATCATGAAATTACCTACTTTTCCTTCCTGATAATAATGTAAATCGGAACCGCAAATTCCACCTCGGGTTATTTGTACTAATGTTCCATTATTATTCCAATCTATCGTCTGCTCGGTAACGGCAACAGTTTTCTTGCCCGCAACAACGCAGGACTGTGTTTTCACTTGCATAAATTCCTCACTGGTCAGGTAGACACCTCGGAAGCATTTAAGCGGTTTTAATTGTCATTATTTGTGATGAAGATCACGTTAGAAAATTGTTACATTACTATGTTACGCATAACGTGATGTGCCTTGTAATTCTTATCAGCAGAAATAAAAAAACGTGAAATTATTACGCCACCAGGCGTAGTATCGCAGCAGGTAAGATGATTCAGGAGATTTTAAATGGCGGGTGAAAGCTTTATTTTGATGGGCGTATCAGGGAGTGGTAAAACATTAATTGGTAGCAAGGTTGCCGCGTTATTGTCTGCGAAATTTATTGATGGTGACGATCTTCATCCAGCCAAAAATATAGATAAAATGTCGCAAGGCATTCCATTATCTGATGAAGATCGACTTCCCTGGCTGGAACGCTTAAATGATGCTTCATACAGTCTTTATAAAAAGAATGAAACAGGATTTATTGTCTGTTCATCATTAAAAAAACAGTATCGTGATATTTTACGCAAGGGTAGCCCCCATGTTCATTTCCTCTGGTTAGATGGCGATTATGAAACTATTCTCGCGCGAATGCAGCGTCGGGCTGGGCATTTTATGCCGGTAGCGTTACTAAAAAGTCAGTTTGAGGCGCTGGAGCGTCCACAAGCAGATGAACAGGATATTGTGCGCATTGATATCAACCATGATATTGCCAATGTCACCGAACAATGTCGGCAGGCTGTGCTGGCGATACGACAAAACAGAATATGTGCGAAAGAGGGCAGCGCCTCAGATCAGCGCTGCGAATGATTTTCAAAAATCGGCTTTCAACACCACGCGGTAACGCGCCTTACCGTCGCGCACATGCTGGATGGCGTCGTTAATTTTCGACATCGGGAACAGTTCGGTAGTCGGCGCAACCTTGCTGCGGGCGGCAAAGCGCATCAGCTTACGCAACTCATAAGGTGTACCGGTAGCAGAGCCAGAGACACTGCGATCGCCCGCAATCAGCGTAAAGGCCGGAACCGGCAACGGCGTGAGAACCGCACCGACGGTGTGGAAATTACCGCCATACGTCAGCGCCTCAAAATAAGGCTGCCAGTCGAGGCTGACGTTCACAGTATTGATAATGAGATCAAACTGCCCCGCCAGAGTTTTCAGTGCCTGCGGATCGCGGCTATTCACCACTTTATCGGCACCCATCGCCAGTACTTCCTGCTCTTTCGCCGGATTTGAACTAAAGGCTGTCACCTCGCATCCCATTGCGTGCAGAAGTTTTATAGCGATATGCCCCAGCCCGCCAATACCAATTACCCCAACGCGGCTGGTAGCAGTGATATGGTGCATCAACAGTGGTTTAAAGACCGTGATACCGCCGCACAACAGCGGCCCGGCGGACTCGATATCAATATTTTCTGGCAGTGGAATCACCCATTGCCAGTCCGCACGCAACTTCTCGGCAAAGCCACCGCGATTCATAATCGTCGGCACCGCACCTTGCTCGCAGTTGATCTGATTACCGCTAATACAGGCGTCGCAGTGACCACAGCTACGCGCCGTCCAGCCAATCCCGACACGCTGACCGACCTGCAAACCTTTATCCTGCGCGGCGCTCCCGAGTGCCACCACGCGCCCAATCACCTCATGCCCGGCAACCAGCGGATATTGTGAAAATCCCCATTCGTTATCGATCATCGACAGATCGGAATGGCAGATCCCGCAGTAATCCACCTGCACTTCAACATCTTGTGGCCTCAGCTCACCGGGATCGTACTCATAAACTTCCAGTTCGCCGCCCGCTTCTTTTGCGGCATAGCTTTTTATCATCGACATTTTTTGGTCCTTCTCTGGTGTTGTTTGGGAAGTGTAGAGCATGGCAGGGCGGGGTGCCTGGAGTGTGACAAAGGTTACACATCGCTGTATGCAATGCTGAAAATTTCAGCACTTAGCGAGGTGCGAGCAAGCTGGCGCTTGCATGGTGGCGTGCGACAGGTATAATCCACAACGTTTTCCGCATACCTCTTCAGTGCCGAAGTGGCGAAATCGGTAGACGCAGTTGATTCAAAATCAACCGTAGAAATACGTGCCGGTTCGAGTCCGGCCTTCGGCACCAAAAGTATGTAAATAGACCTCAACTGAGGTCTTTTTTTATGCCTGAAATCCAGTGTTTATCTATCTTTCCCGCTATATTAACTCTCTCAAGGTCAACCGATATCAACGTACATCTACCAACATATGTTGGTACAGATGATGGTATTTCCGGTTCGATAATGCTTGTACCAACAGGGAGGGAATACGATGGCATTAACAGATATCAAAGTCAGAGCAGCCAAGCCAACGGATAAGCAATATTAGCTGACTGATGGTGGCGGTATGCATCTGCTTGTCCATCCAAATGGTTCTAAGTACTGGCGTTTGCAGTACCGTTATGAGGGAAAGCAAAAAATGCTGGCACTTGGGGTTTATCCTGAAATCACACTAGCGGATGCCAGAGTACGTCGTGACGAGACGCGTAAGCTGCTTGCGAATGGCGTCGATCCGGGAGACAAAAAGAAAAATGATAAGGTTGAACAGAGTAAAGCACGAACCTTTAAAGAAGTCGCGATTGAGTGGCATGGCACCAATAAAAAGTGGTCTGAAGATCACGCCCATCGTGTGCTAAAAAGTCTTGAAGATAATCTTTTTGCAGCGCTTGGTGAACGTAATATCGCTGAGTTAAAAACTCGAGATTTATTAGCACCTATTAAGGCCGTAGAAATGTCTGGACGTCTTGAAGTGGCCGCTCGTCTTCAGCAGCGCACTACAGCCATCATGCGCTATGCAGTGCAAAGTGGGTTAATTGATTATAACCCGGCACAAGAGATGGCTGGGGCGGTTGCTTCCTGTAATCGACAACATCGTCCCGCGCTTGAATTAAAGCGCATCCCTGAGTTGCTTACAAAAATAGATAGCTATACTGGTAGGCCGCTAACCCGATGGGCGATAGAACTCACTTTGCTGATCTTTATTCGGTCCAGTGAGCTGCGTTTTGCTCGTTGGTCAGAGATCGATTTCGAAGCGTCTATATGGACTATCCCACCGGAGCGGGAGCCTATTCCTGGAGTGAAACATTCCCATAGAGGCTCAAAAATGCGTACAACGCATCTAGTGCCTCTTTCAACGCAAGCTCTTGCAATTTTAAAGCAGATAAAACAGTTTTATGGGGCCCATGACTTGATATTTATTGGTGATCACGATTCGCACAAACCCATGAGTGAGAATACGGTAAATAGTGCGTTACGGGTCATGGGGTATGATACAAAAGTAGAGGTTTGTGGTCATGGCTTTCGAACAATGGCCTGTAGTTCATTGGTCGAATCAGGTCTGTGGTCTCGTGATGCTGTTGAACGTCAGATGAGCCACATGGCGCGAAATTCAGTGAGGGCCGCGTATATCCATAAAGCAGAGCATCTGGAAGAACGGCGATTGATGCTACAGTGGTGGGCCGATTTTCTGGATGTAAACAGAGAAAGGTTTATCAGTCCATTTGAATATGCAAAGATTAATAATCCATTAAAACAGTAATCATCCCGGGCAAATGCCCGGGAATTATTCTAGGATTATTTTCTTTGTTAAAAAAGACAAACGGTATTAACTGATGTATTTACTATTTACCGCTCCCTGCAGGGGGGATTATCAGAATCCGCGGTTATTCATTATTTATATACATTCAATAAAAAAGTAACTGGATTTGCCCCTATATTTCCAGACACCTGTTATCACTTAACCCATTACTGGCTTGCTGCCGTAGATATTCCCGTGGCGAGCGATAACCCAGTGCACTATGCGGATGCCATTCGTTATAATGCTCGA
>NZ_PSRU01000015.1:0-145585 GCF_003000935.1 Escherichia sp. R1 | reverse complement strand
CTTCGTAACGGGCTTCGTCCTGTGACGATGAGAGATGTTTAAAGCCGGTAATGACGCCGTGCAGGGTGCGCAGGGCAGTCTGTACCGGCATTCCCTGTACCGGCGGTGCCGTCAGGCTGAATGCGCCATCCTGCATCAGCACCGACTCCGGCGCGATGGCTTTATCGCTGCTGGTAAACTGAATGTCGTAGCGGAACGGGGTACTCAGTTGCTCGCGGCCTTCAAAGGTCAGCACATCCACCGGACTTTGCAGGCCGCGAATTTTGAGCTTGTGGTGTGCGTGGTCGAAGAACTGTACGTTCATAAGAGCCTCCATTATTTCTCATCAAATTCCAGCACAATCCCGTCTTCATCATCCCAGTCAAGCCGCAGTCGGGCAGGCTTATGATGCACGGCCTGCTGCGCCAGCAACTGCTGGCTTAAGACCGGCAGGATTTGCTGGTTCAGCAGGCTGTCGATATTACGCGCACCGGTGTCCGGCAGCAGGCAGGCGGCGGTCAGGGCGTCGTACAGGCTGTTACTGATTTCCGTTTCCAGCCCATAGTGCTGGCGAAGACGGCGGGCCACCTGCGCCAGTTTCATTTCCACAATGGCGCGCATCGCCTCCTGTCCCAGCGGGCGGTAAATCACCGTCTGAAAGCGCGCCATCAGTGCAGGCTGAAAATGGTCTCGCAGCAGGGGGTACAGCAGTTCATGCAGGTCTGCGTCCGTGGCGTCCGGTTTTTCCTCCAGCAGCTGCATGATGTGGTCGCTGCCCAGATTGGCGGTCATCAGAATCACGGTGTTACGGAAGTCGATTTCCCGCCCTTCGCCGTCGCGCATAAAGCCCCGGTCGAACACCTGATAGAACAGGTTCATCACGTCGCGATGCGCCTTTTCCACTTCGTCGAGCAGCACCACGCTGTAAGGGCGTTTGCGTACCGCTTCGGTCAGCACGCCGCCCTGACCGTAGCCGACATAGCCCGGAGGCGAACCTTTCAACTGGGAAACGGTATGCGGTTCCTGATATTCCGAAAGATTAATGGTGATAAGGGATTTTTCACCGCCAAACAGGGTGTCGGCCAGTGTGAGCGCAGTTTCGGTTTTACCGGTGCCGCTGGGGCCGGTCAGCAGGAATACCCCCTGTGGGCCGTTCTCCGGCGTGAGGCCGGTTTTAGCCGCCCGCAGCCGCTGTGCGATGGCGCAGAGCGCCGGGCTTTGCCCGACCACGCGGTTTTCAAGGCTCTTTTCCATACTGAGCAGGTCGCTCTGCTCGTCTTTGAGCAGGGAAGAGAGCGGGATGCCGGTCCAGTCCGCCACCACCGTGGCGACGGCGCGGGCGTCCACATCCAGCGCCAGCAGCGGTGCAAAGCCCTGATGCGTTCGCAGTTGCTGTTGCAGTTCAGTGCTGTCTGTCCCTTCCTGACGCAACGTCATAATCTGCTGCGCCAGTGCCTTTTCCTGCTGATACTGCGCTTCCAGATGCCCGGCTTCTGCCTGTAGCTCATCACGCAAATCGGTCAGTTCCGCCAGCCGCTCCGGGCTGGCTTCGGGACAAAACACGCAGTCCTGCTCAATCGCTTCCCGCTCAATATCCAGAGCCGCCAGTCGCGCATGAAGCTGCGTCAACGGTTCCGGCAGGGTGTCGAGGCTCATGCGGACTCTTGCTCCGGCGGTATCCAGCAAATCAACCGCCTTGTCCGGCAACTGGCGTCCGGTCAGATAGCGGCGCGACAGGCGCACGGCGGTCTGAATGGCGCTGTCCAGCATATGTACGCCGTGGTGCTGCGCATAGCGGGCTTTCAGCCCCCTGAGCATCAGGCAGGCGGTGTCATCATCCGGCTCGTCCACTTTCACCATCTGGAAGCGGCGCTCCAGCGCGGCGTCGCGCTCAAAATACTGTTTGTATTCGCTCCACGTTGTGGCGGCGATGGTGCGCAGTTCGCCCCTTGCCAGCGCCGGTTTCAGCAGGTTGGCGGCATCCGCGCCGCCTGCCTGATTCCCCGCGCCGATAATGGTATGGGCTTCATCAATAAACAGCAGCACCGGCTCCGGCGATTTCTGCACCGCGTCAATCACGTTTTTCAGCCGCTGTTCAAATTCACCTTTAACACCCGCCCCGGCCTGCAACAGCCCCAAATCCAGCGTGCGGATATGCACCGTTTTCAGGCTGTCCGGCACGTTGCCTTCGGCGATACGCAGCGCCAGCCCTTCCACCAGCGCGGTTTTGCCAACACCCGGTTCTCCCACCAGAATCGGGTTGTTTTTGCGGCGACGGGAGAGGATATCGACCATCTGGCGAATTTCCGTGTCGCGCCCGAATACCGGGTCGATTCGCCCGCTGCGGGCTTTTTCCGTCACGTCTTCGGTAAAGCGGTTAAGCACCGCCAGCAGGGCGTCATCCTGTTTCTCCGTCAGCGTTTTTGCCGGTGCGTCCGCCGTTGCCGTCTCCGGCAGTGCAGAGGTCAGCGGTTCGGTGACCTGTGGCTGACGTGCCGGACATTCATCCGACTGCGCATCCAGCAGGGGACGCAGCCGCTCAAGCTGCACGCGGCTCAGACTCAGCAATACCCACAGGTCATTACAGGCGGGCAGCATCGGTTTTTCTGTCAGCGCCATCAGCAGATGCTGGCTGCGGATTTGTGGATCGTCGCCTTCCAGTGACGCTATCAGCCACGCCTGTCGGATAAGCGCTGCCAGCGGTTCAGAAAGTTGAGGACGTTCGCGGACCGGGCGGGGTAAGGTGTCCAGATGTGCCAGCAGAGACTGCCAGAGCGTGTCGATATCCCATTCATAGCGGCGGGCAATCACCGTGATATCGCCTTCTCCCTGCTCCAGCAGTTTCAGCAGCCAGTGTTCAATGGTTATTTCCGCATGGGCGCGGGTCTGACACAGCGAGGCGGCGTCCAGCGCCCGTGCACAGTATGGGTTAAGGCGACGCAGCAGCGCGGCGGGGTGATTTCCTGTCATAGAAGGGTTTCCTTATCGTGTTCTGTATTCCTGCGATCCGCGTTCAGGCACGCTACCGCCCATAGCCGTTACCTCACTCAGGCCCATCAGGTTTCACCAGATTGTGGGTATGCTTTGCTCAGTACCGGTGCCTGCGGCACTGGACAAAGCACACAACAGAAAGGCAGACAGTTTCCTGTCTGCCGCAGTTATCAGGCGGAAGGACGCTCATTCCACGAGTCGGAATGAATGATGTTGCCGTCTTTGTAAGTCCAGGTGATTTTCTCGTAGCGGAACTCAATACGTTCCAGGTGGTTATGCTTCTCTCTGGAAGGATCCTTGATGTCGTGCATAAGCGGAGCGACTCTGACCAGCTTGACGTTATCAAGCGTGATGTTGAAGTACTCCACTTCCTGACCGGCATCGTTGATGCGGTAAAACTTAAATTCTGCCGTTTTCAGGGTCTGTCCGGTGGTCACAGCTTTGTAGAGATACGGGCTGGAGGCATCGATTTCTTTGGTAAACGTAAAGGGCTTGTGAGTACGGGTACCGGTCAGTTTGCCGGTGTTGTTGTCGGTCGGGATGTACACATCGTGATCCAGCGCCACCACTTCGATGCTACCTTCGCGCCCCTGAACGTCCACGGAACCTTTGATATCCGCGCCGCCGTCATCTTTCAGCCAGAGATAAGCAGGAATAGCCATGAGAATTACTCTCCTTGTTAGTGTGATTGAAGCACCGCCTTCTTCCGGCGGTATGTTTTATTTCACGTCCTGACAGGCGTCAGAACGCGGAACAAGACTGATTTCGACACGCCGGTTGACTGCCCGGCCCTGTGGCGTGTCGTTGGTCGCCGCAGGCTGGCTCTCGCCCAGTCCCTGTACGGCAAAACAGGTGGCCGGGATGTCGCTGGTCTGCAGCATCCAGTTACGCACCGCTTCGGCACGTCGCAGCGATAACTGCTGATTGCTTTTTTCGTCGCCGGTGGCGTCGGTATATCCGGCCACGAGGATCAGCCAGCCCGGTTTTGCCCGGATGTTCACCAGTGCGTCCACCAGCACTTTTGTCGAGCCGTCTTTCAGGCGGGCCTGTCCGACGTCAAACAGCGACATACTGTCAAGACGCACGGTCTGCGCCTGAAGCGAGGCTGTCACTTCCATTTTTTGCTCAGGCGGACGCCAGTCGCGAATGGCGCGTAATACCGGCTGGCGGATTTGTTCACCGGGGTATAACCCCAGACCGAGACGCAGCGGTTCTCCTTCCCGGTAATACCCATCGAGCATGACCGCATCGTCTTTCAGCACCGACAGGTGACGGGCTTTGGTGATAAATTCCTCCGCCGGAACGGCATAAAACTGGTGCAGATCGTCACCGATATGCCGTAATAACTGGCGATTTGCCGTGGCTGACAGGCACAACATGGTGATACCCGCCGCGGTGGTAATGCCCAGCATGGTCACGCAGGCCCGCCGCAGCGGGGTAAAGCCCGACTGACGCGGCAACTGCCGTAACAGGGCATCCGGAAACGGCAGCGTGGCGTCTGTGCCGGTGTCCGCGATATCCGTCGTCAGGCCGGTTCTGGCGGTGATCCACACTTGCCACAGGTTGTTATCCACCGCAGGCAACGAGGTGACCAGCCCCACGGCCATCGCCAGTGGCGGGCATTTCGCCTCCGGGCCGTTCAGTGCCGTCAGCACATTAAGATTCAGCCACTGCATCAGGCTTTCAGCTTTCAGCAGGTAACAGAGTCGCTGACTGCGCTCCTGTACGCCGGATTGTGCAATCCACTGCGCGGGCATCGCGTTCTCTGTGGATGTTGCTACCTGAACTTCGTCTCCGGTACAGATAAACCACGGTGAATTCGCTCTCTCCGGCAAGGGCGAGCCGGACAGCCCGCTCCAGAGAAGCCAGGGGACGTTTACGCCCGCCCGGCGACGCACTGTCGCCATACTGTGGGCGAACCGGCGCAGTTGTCCGGCCAGAACCGCCGCATCCCGGTACATGCCGGGCATGACGGTATACGCCACGGCAAGCTGCGATGCCCACGCCGGGCGAAGGGTCAGTAATCGCTCCACCTGCGCCACAAGCTGTTCTTCATCAGAAACATGCAGATACAGCCCTTCTGAAACCTGCCGGACCGGGCTGTCAGTGAACAGATGCGCCGACATATCGCCACAGACCAGCACTACCGGTTGTCGGTACGTTTCCGGCGGCAGCGATAACAACCCGGCATCGCCGGTCATCTCCGTCCACGTCTGCCTGCGCCGGTAAATCAACAATGCGGCAACCGCCAGAACGATAACTGCTGCACCGGCCCATCTCAGTACGCCAGACGGACTGACAAACACCCACCACAGCACCAGCAGTAACACCATTCCCCACAGCACGATGGCCTGTTTCAGCGTGTTCCTCACTCACGGCTCCCTTTAACGCAGGCTTTGCGGCAGCAGTTCATCCACCAGCACGTTCAGCCAGTGGTGCAGTCCCCACCAGACACCGGCCAGTAGCAGCGTCAGCGTTACCAGCCAGAAAAACGGCGAATGCAGCAAAGGATGCTGACGGGGGGATAACGGCACGTTCAGTACCGCCGTTTCCGGCAGCACGCCAAATGGCGCGACCAGCCCGTTGAGCGTCGAAATAAGCTGGTCACGCTCCGGGGCCACCGGATCCTGATAACGCCCGCGAAATCCCAGCAGCAGGACACGGTGAAAGCAGGTCAGCACTGCCTGCGCGGGGGCGGGCTCCTGCAACACCTGCTTCATCCGTTCGTACAGCAGCTCGCCTGCCTGCAGAGTGTTGAAGAAATGCGACTGGAGTGGATCCTTCATCCAGATGGCCTGACCGTCGTCCATGCCGCCACGGCTCAGGACCGTTTCGTCCAGCAGGGCGCACTGCGCGTAAGTAATGTGCTCCACGCTCTCCCGGCTGAACCCGGCATCTTTCAGGCGTTCGCGGACCAGTTCCACCTGCCGCTGGCAGTGGCGATACAGCTCCATACCGTGACGCACGGTGGTTCCCTGACGCAGTTCCACCACCGTCAGAAACGTATCGCGCAGCAGCGCGTCGATATTGATATCCGTCTCTTTTTTCATGTGCGCAGCACCGCAAACAGTTCAGGTTTCAGGTCGCCCATGGTTCCCGGCGCATAAATCATGCAGCACCCGGACTCCAGCATCGATTTAGCCGCGTCACTGTGCATATCCAGCGCAAAATACTGGTTCTCCAGCCGCAGTGGCAGCGCTGCCGGAACTGAGGTAAGCGGCACCAGTGGAACACCATTCAGCGCCACATTGATAAGCAGCGTGACGTCATCAGGCGCACCGATTTTGCAGACCAGCGGTAGCTGGTGCAGTACCTGATGCGCAGGCAGAGAGGAACGAACGGACAGGTAAAAGTCGGCCTCTTCCCGCAGGCGCGGATCGTGCAGGTCTGCTTTCCAGCGGTTGCCCGGCAGGGACGCCAGATCCAGCGCGATCACCCGTGACGGCAGGCTGGCTTCCAGCAGTTCGCTGAGCAGGGAGAAAAGTGGCGGAAAGACGATGGACGGCGATTCGTGGACATAGGGCGGAACGGCGCTGACGTTATGTTCAAGGGAAAACGTCAGCAGCGCACCGGCAAGCCTCGCCAGCTCCCGCCAGACCAGTTCGGGATGAACCGCCGGGTAGCGCAGGAAATCACTCAGTACCGGCTCGGCGGAGTTCAGCGCGTTAAGCAGCCAGAACAGGGAGACATCGGCGACGGCAAAGTCCGCCATACGCTGGTTGCTTTCCCGGCGCATCGCCATCAGACGCTGGCACTTCGCCCGTAGCTGCAACAGCAGTGTGTCCAGACGCTGTACCAGCCCGTCATGGGCGTTAAACGCCAGTAACGGCGGAATATAGCCCTCATCCTGCGTCCAGTTGCCCTGAACATCCCGCACCAGACGCGCCAGCGGACAGGTGATGTAATCCTGATTGTTATCATGGGCAAAGCGCAGGGACAGTGCATGGCGCTCAACGGCCATATCTTCACTGTCACTGCCGTAGATATCCTGCACCTTTTGCCATTCCTGACGATAGCGCAGCGGCCTTTCAGCCTGCTCGCCCTGACCGAGATTACCGCCGTTACCATGCGCAAGCGGCAGCGCCAGCAAAACAATCGCGCTGCCGCCCTCCAGCGTGCGCAGGTCACAGGCAGGAGGCAGAATATCCGCCACGTCTGAATCGATCAGCGTACCATCAGCAAAACGCAGGCGTACTGCCTGCGTTTTCAGCTTTCCGGGCGTCAGGGCATCCCGGTCAAAGAGCACGTTTGCGATCCCCCACGGATGACGAATACAAAGTTGCGCAATGCTGTCATTGCTGAACGCTTCCCAGCGGGCCTGCTGCTGAAACTGCTGAGAGGACAGGAATGTCCCCTCAGCCCACAGTGGTCGATGAATTTTCATATCACATCACCGCCCGGTCAGGCTTTCGCTTTCGGCATCTGGGAAACCAGTGACAGGTTGATATCCATCCCTTCAATCTGGAAATGCGGCACGGCAAAGAGTCTGACGCGGAAGAAGCCCGGATTGTCCTCAATATCTTCCACGATAACCTTGCCGTCGCGCAGCGGGTGAGACGCCTGCAGTTCATCACCCGGATCGGTCATCTCCGTCACCAGTGTGCGGATCCAGGTGTTCAGTTCCAGTTCCAGTACGCGGCGGTCTTTGGTGGTACCGATATTCTCGCGCTGGATGATTTTCAGGTAATGCGCAATGCGGGACAGCAGGAAAATATAGGGCAAACGGGCATTAATACGGCTGTTGGCGGTGGCGTCAGCGGTATCATACAACGCCGGTTTCTGGGCGGAGTTTGCCGAGAAGAAGCAGGCGTAATCGCGATTCTTATAATAAGAGAGCGGAATAAAGCCAAGGTTGGCAAATTCAAATTCGCGGGTTTCCGGGATCATCACTTCGGACGGAATTTTGACCTGATTGCCGGTGCCGAGATCGTAAAGATGGATGGGCAGATCGGCCACTGCGCCACCTGCCTGTGGACCACGGATCTGCACACACCAGCCATTATTCACAAAGCTCTTCACCATATTGGCGGCAAAGGCGAACGAGGCGTTTGTCCACAGGTACTTTTCGTGATCCGGGCCTTTGACTTCTTCCACATAGTTAAAGCTGCGTACCGGCACCGTGTCCGGCCCATAGGGCAGACGGCCCAGCACGCGCGGCATCACTAATCCCACATAGCGGCTGTCATCCGTATCGCGGAACGACTTCCATTTAATATATTCTGCGCGGTCAAAGTAGTTGCCGATATCTTTAATCGCGGCGACTTCTTCCATCGAATTTTTAAGGAAGAATTTCGGTCCGACAGAACCGATAAAAGGCATATGGGAAGCGGCAGACACTCTGGAAATATTACGCAGCAGGGCAATATCCTGCGGGCTGTTATCAAATTCATAGCTGGATATTAATGAGGCTACAGGTTCGCCACCCGGCGTATCATATTCCTGAATGTATGTATGGCGATATAAACCACTCTGAATGATTTCCGGAGAATCATCAAAGTCCTGCCGCAGATGTTCTTTACTGATATCCAGCAATTCAATTCTGACATTTTTGCGAAAATCAGTGCGCTGTACGACGAACCATGTACCACGCCACAGCGACTCGACTTTCTGGAATTCAGGGTGGTGCATGACCGCATCAAGCTGTTTACTGATTTTCTGATCCAGATCGTCGATATGAAAATCCAGCAGGCTCTTGTCGAGCTTAACCACGTCCTCGCCTGATTTCGCCAGACAGGAAAGCAGAACGTGAATCGCCGCCGTCACGCGCTCATCGGGTGAGGCATCGGCCAGCGTTTCGCTGTTTTGCCATAAATCGATTTCCTGAATGGAAGAGACCGGGGTTAAATTAATTTTATCGAACAGGGACTGATAAACGCCGCCGGACTCAGTGGTGGTGAGTGTTGCAGTTTCAGAGGTGGCATGTTCTTGTTGTACAGACATCAGCATTTCCTTTTCAGTGATCCTTTCTTCTCCGGTTTAACCTGAATACGCGTTCGGGTTAAACGTTCTCCTGCGGCGCAATTTTCGCCAGTTCATCACGCAGTTCTGAACTGAGCGTCGGGTCTTTCAGGATATTTTCCAGTTCACGGCGAAACGTTGCGTTATCCAGCAGATTGGATTTCAGGTCACGTAGTAAATTGCGCATAGCGAGTAATACACGAAGCTGCGGAATATTTTTTGCTACCTGTTCGGGTTCAAAATCCTTCAGGCTTTTAAACTCAAGCGCGATATTTTGTTCATTACCGTTTCCGCTTAGCGTATCTTCTACTGTTAAATTAACCGCAGGCGAAAACTCAGCCATGACGCTGTTGAAGTTGTTTTTATTGATATCAATCTTGTCCCGTTCGGACAGCGGACGCTGCTCTTTTCCGTTACTGTAATCGCCTACGGCAAGAAGCTTGAGGGGGAGTTCAACTTTCTTTTTTGCATTGCCTGTATGCAGATCAAGCTTGATATTTACACGAGCGGCGGGAACTTCATTCTGGAAACTGTCGGCCATATCCTTTTCCTCATCATCCACTTTTTCTGATGGTTATTGACATAATTATATTCAGGGGATTATCGGATGATTTAAATAAAAAGCAATGATGAGGAAAATATACAAATAAATAATGTATTTTTCAGGGGAATAGATACAGTTGTATCATTTTAGATATTGCTTGGCCTCTTGATTATTTTTCGGAAGAGGGCGGCATTATCTGGTGAGAGAATTTGGCATGAAACTTAAAATAATAACAGGATAAGCTTCACAAATTTGCACTTTTAAGAAATTGGGTAGTATGAGAGTCTATTAAGATATTCATTAAACTTATTGTCCGGGCTTTCACAAAAAATTATTAATTTTTCTACTAATTAAAAAGTTGTGTGCTTTTTGTACAATGATTATATAAGCGTAGCGCCCTGTTGTGATATTGAAATGTTAACATAACCAAAATAAATTGATTTATAGAATATATAAAATTCATTAATGGGGTATATGTTTAATATATAAATAAGATGGATGGCTTTGATGGAGGGATATTAACGGTTTACTCATTGTCTCAGGCTTCACTGAAACGGGTAAGGAAGCGTAAAAACGAAAAAACCGCAAGCCAATAGTAGCTTTGCGGTTTGTCAGCATTCTAATAAATTGGTTGCGGGGGCCGGATTTGAACCGACGACCTTCGGGTTATGAGCCCGACGAGCTACCAGGCTGCTCCACCCCGCGTCACCGTACTGCTTTACTTCATCAAATTTTGATTGGTTGCGGGGGCCGGATTTGAACCGACGACCTTCGGGTTATGAGCCCGACGAGCTACCAGGCTGCTCCACCCCGCGTCACCGTACTGCTTTACTTCATCAAATTTTAATTGGTTGCGGGGGCCGGATTTGAACCGACGACCTTCGGGTTATGAGCCCGACGAGCTACCAGGCTGCTCCACCCCGCGTCCGTGGATGCGCACTATACTCTGCTCGCGTTTTCATGCAACCTTTTTTTTACCCCGATCACGGATTTGGCATGATTTTGAACAAAAACAAATCACTAAAGCCTGTTTTTTGTGCAAAATTTGCGTCAGGGAGAGGCTGCTCATTTCATTAAACGCGGTGGTTTGTTATCTTCGTTGCGCCTTATTTTTTAACCTGAAGAAGAGAACAATGAAAGGACGTTGGGTAAAGTACCTTCTTATGGGCACGGTTGTGGCAATGCTTGCCGCCTGCTCTTCCAAACCAACCGATCGCGGACAGCAATATAAAGACGGGAAATTTACCCAGCCTTTCTCTCTGGTGAACCAGCCAGATGCCGTTGGCGCGCCGATTAATGCCGGTGATTTTGCCGAGCAAATTAACCATATCCGTAATTCGTCACCGCGTCTGTATGGCAACCAGAGTAATGTTTATAACGCGGTGCAAGAGTGGCTGCGCGCAGGCGGTGATACCCGCAATATGCGCCAGTTCGGCATTGATGCCTGGCAGATGGAAGGTGTCGACAACTATGGTAACGTGCAGTTTACAGGCTATTACACGCCGGTAATTCAGGCGCGCCATACCCGTCAGGGCGAGTTCCAGTATCCGATTTATCGTATGCCGCCAAAACGTGGTCGTCTGCCGTCTCGTGCGGAGATCTACGCAGGAGCGCTGAGTGATAAATATATTCTCGCTTACAGTAACTCCCTGATGGATAACTTCATTATGGATGTGCAGGGTAGCGGGTATATCGACTTTGGTGATGGCAGTCCGCTTAACTTTTTCAGCTATGCAGGGAAAAACGGTCATGCCTATCGCAGCATTGGTAAGGTGTTGATCGACCGTGGCGAAGTGAAAAAAGAAGATATGTCGATGCAGGCGATTCGTCACTGGGGCGAAACACACAGTGAAGCGGAGGTTCGCGAGCTGCTGGAACAGAACCCGTCTTTCGTCTTCTTTAAACCGCAATCTTTTGCACCGGTGAAAGGGGCAAGTGCGGTGCCGCTGGTTGGCCGTGCTTCTGTTGCCTCCGATCGTTCAATTATTCCGCCAGGTACTACCTTGCTGGCAGAAGTGCCGCTGCTGGATAATAACGGCAAATTTAACGGTCAGTACGAATTGCGTCTGATGGTGGCGCTGGATGTCGGTGGCGCAATCAAAGGCCAACACTTCGATATCTATCAAGGGATCGGGCCGGAAGCCGGACACCGCGCAGGTTGGTACAACCACTATGGACGTGTCTGGGTGCTGAAAACCGCCCCGGGCGCAGGTAACGTCTTTAGCGGCTGATGTGATATTCTGTATGCCGTTTTTACGGATATGACAGGGTGAGGGGTAACCTCACCCTTTTTAATTCTGAGGTGCTATGTCTGTGGTAATTAGTGATGCATGGCGTCAGCGTTTTGGTGGCACAGCGCGTCTGTATGGTGAAAAAGCATTGCAACTGTTTGCTGACGCGCATATTTGTGTGGTTGGTATCGGTGGTGTCGGTTCCTGGGCGGCGGAAGCGCTAGCGCGCACGGGGATTGGCGCAATCACGCTTATCGATATGGATGATGTGTGCGTCACCAATACCAATCGGCAAATTCACGCTCTGCGCGATAACGTCGGGCTGGCAAAAGCGGAAGTCATGGCGGAGCGTATTCGCCAGATTAACCCGGAGTGCCGTGTAATGGTGGTGGATGACTTCGTGACGCCGGATAACGTAGCGCAATATATGAATGCCGGTTATTCGTACGTGATTGATGCTATTGATAGTGTACGGCCCAAAGCGGCGCTGATTGCTTATTGTCGGCGCAATAAAATCCCGCTGGTCACGACCGGTGGCGCTGGTGGGCAGATTGACCCGACGCAGATTCAGGTTACCGATCTGGCGAAAACGATTCAGGACCCGTTGGCGGCGAAGTTGCGCGAGCGCCTGAAAAGCGATTTTGGCGTAGTGAAAAACAGTAAAGGTAAGCTCGGCGTGGATTGCGTGTTCTCTACCGAAGCGCTGGTGTACCCGCAGTCAGACGGCACCGTCTGTGCGATGAAAGCCACGGCGGAAGGGCCAAAGCGGATGGATTGTGCCTCAGGATTTGGCGCGGCGACGATGGTGACCGCCACTTTTGGCTTTGTTGCGGTTTCTCATGCGCTGAAGAAGATGATGGCGAAAGCGGCGCGTCAGGGGTAAACAATCAGGTCGGATGCGACGCGAACGTCTTATCCGACCTGGTTCTGTGCTTAAACCTGCTTCGCCGCAGCGATAATCGCCTCGCTTAACGCATTCAACCCCTGGCTGCGTGAGGCGCTAAGTTGCGCACGTAATCCCAGCTCATCAAACAATGCCAGCGGCGACTGTGCCTGCAATTCGGCGGTGGTTTTCCCCTCAACGGCAGTCAACAACACCGCCAACAGGCCGCGCACAATGCGCCCTTCGCTGTCGCCAAAGAAATGCATCTTGCCGTTTTCAGCCACGGTATATCCCAGCCAGACGCGGTTTTCGCATCCGGCAATCTCTTTAGCCTGCGCTTTTAACTCCTCTGGCAAAGCCGGAAGCTGTTTCCCCAGCATGATCAACTGGCGATATTTATCTTCCCATTGCGTCAACGGTGCGAAGGTATTGCGTAACGTTTCTGCGGTTACGGTTGTGCCGAACGGATGTCCGGCGAATTGCGGGTTTGTCATTAATCCACCAATAATTCCAGCGCGCGGTCAACGGCATTCACCAGCGCATCCACATCACTCTTTGTATTATATGGCGCAAATGAGGCGCGCAGTGTGCCGGTTACGCCTAATTCTGCCAGTAGCGGCTGAGCGCAATGCTGCCCGGCGCGCAGGGCAATACCGTACTCCGCCAGCAGTGTCACCATATCGCTGTGATGAACACCCGCAAAATCAAAGGCCAGCAGGCTGGAATCCTGGCAGCGGAATGAACGAAAGCCTGGACGTTTCGCCAGCGCTTCTTCTGCAAGCGTTGCTAAGCTACGGCTCCAGCTTTCGGCCTGGTTGATATCGTAATCTGTCAGCCATTCCAGCGCCGCGCTTAATCCTATGACGCCAGCGACATTTGGCGTTCCTGCTTCCAGTTTCCACGGCGCAGATTGAGTCGTGAAGCCGTCAAAACTCACTTCGTGAACCATTTTGCCGCCGCCCAGCCAGGGCGACATCGCTTCCAGCAGTTCTGGTTTGCCATACAGCACGCCGATGCCTGTCGGGCCATACAGTTTGTGACCTGAAAAAGCATAGAAATCAATATCCAGTTGCTGAACATCCGCGGGGAAATGCACCGCCCCCTGAGCACCATCAACCATAACCACCATCCCGGCTGAATGAGCAAAAGTAATCGCTCTCGCCAGATCCGGGCAACCGCCAGTGACGTTCGACATCTGGCCCAACGCCAGAATCCGACTACGGGGAGTAATCAGTTCTGGCAACAAATCGACATCCGGCAGTCGCTGCGCATTAAGCGGCAATTTCACCACTTTGGCCCCCGTTTGTTGGGCGACCATCAGCCAGGGGACGAGGTTGGCGTGGTGTTCTGCCACACTGACAATAATTTCATCGCCCGGTTGCAGACGCGGACGGGCATAGCATTGCGCCACCATGTTGATGGATTCAGTGGTGCCGCGCGTCCAGACGATATTTTTGTCATCCGATGCATTCAGTAATTGTGCCACTTTTTCCCGCGCAGCTTCGTAACGCGCGGTCAGGCGTTGGGCTTCGGCAAACTGGCTGCGATGGACGTTTCCGGCGCTCAGGCTATAAAACTGTCGGGTAGCTTCAACCACGGCTTCAGGTTTAAGCGCGGTCGCGGCGCTGTCGAGATAGACGCCCGCATCCTGTAGCGCGGGAAACTGGGCGCGAAACTGCGCGGGATTAAAAACGTTCATGGTACTCCTCGGCTTGATGCACCGATCGTGACGCAAAATTCACTTTGATACAAGGAGAGTGCTAACCATCAGAATTATCTGGATATCCTGGCGAAGCCGCGTCAGTAACATATGCTGAATAGTGTTAGGCGTTAATTTTAGCCTGTTAATCAATACTATTAAGATTTATTAATCGCTTTAAGGAGAAGATGATGAAAAAGACTGCCGCAATTATTTCTGCCTGTATGCTGACTTTTGCCCTGAGCGCCTGTTCCGGTTCGAACTATGTGATGCACACCAATGACGGACGTACCATCGTCTCTGACGGCAAACCACAGACTGATAACGATACCGGTATGATTTCGTATAAAGACGCTAATGGCAACAAACAGCAGATCAACCGTACTGACGTGAAAGAGATGGTCGAACTGGATCAGTAATTCGCGATCGCAAGGTAAAAAAAAGCACCGCAATTAGGCGGTGCTACATTAATCACTATGGACAGACAGGGTAAATGTACAGGAAGTGAAAAAAGGTAGCTTTGCTACCATGGTCTGAATCGCAGACCAATTGCAAACACAACAACACAACATCACAACCGTAAGCCAAAAGTTCACCAGAACACGCATTCCGATAAAACTTTTCGTTCCGGCTCAGGAAGTGCCGCCACTATAGGTATTTGCTGGTAGAAGCTCAACGGACAATTTATAATGGCTCAGATTAAAAAAACTAATAGGTTACACAGTGTAATCTAATTGTTAAATTCATTTAACATCAAAGTTTAAAAGCCATGTCTAAACGATTACCACCGCTAAATGCCTTACGAGTTTTTGATGCCGCAGCACGCCATTTAAGTTTCACTCGCGCAGCAGAAGAGCTTTTTGTGACCCAGGCCGCAGTAAGTCATCAAATCAAGTCTCTTGAGGATTTTCTGGGGCTAAAACTGTTCCGCCGCCGTAATCGTTCACTCCTGCTGACCGAGGAAGGGCAAAGCTATTTCCTCGATATCAAAGAGATATTTTCGCAATTAACCGAAGCGACGCGTAAACTCCAGGCCCGTAGCGCTAAGGGGGCGTTGACGGTCAGTTTACTTCCCAGTTTCGCGATTCATTGGTTGGTTCCGCGACTTTCCAGCTTTAATTCAGCTTATCCGGGAATTGACGTTCGAATCCAGGCGGTTGATCGTCAGGAAGATAAGCTGGCGGATGATGTTGATGTGGCGATATTTTATGGTCGGGGCAACTGGCCGGGGCTACGGGTGGAAAAACTGTACGCCGAATATTTATTGCCGGTGTGTTCGCCGCTACTGCTGACTGGCGAAAAACCCTTGAAGACCCCGGAAGATCTGGCTAAACATACGTTATTACATGATGCGTCACGCCGTGACTGGCAGACATATACCCGACAGTTGGGGTTAAATCATATCAACGTTCAGCAAGGGCCAATTTTTAGCCATAGCGCCATGGTGCTGCAAGCGGCTATCCACGGGCAGGGAGTGGCGCTTGCAAATAACGTGATGGCGCAATCTGAAATCGAGGCCGGACGTCTTGTTTGCCCGTTTAATGATGTTCTGGTCAGTAAAAACGCTTTTTATCTGGTTTGTCATGACAGCCAGGCAGAACTGGGTAAAATAGCCGCCTTTCGCCAATGGATCCTGGCGAAAGCCGCTGCTGAACAAGAAAAATTCCGCTTTCGTTATGAACAATAATTTACGTAGGGTACGACCATGACCAGCCGTTTTATGCTGATTTTCGCCGCCATTAGCGGCTTCATTTTTGTAGCTCTGGGCGCTTTTGGCGCGCATGTGTTAAGTAAAACCATGGGGGCCGTTGAGATGGGCTGGATCCAGACCGGCCTCGAATACCAGGCGTTTCATACGCTGGCGATCTTAGGTCTGGCGGTGGCAATGCAGCGTCGCATCAGTATCTGGTTTTACTGGAGTAGCGTTTTCCTCGCGTTAGGCACGGTGCTGTTCAGCGGCAGCCTTTATTGCCTGGCGCTGTCCCATCTGCGTTTGTGGGCGTTTGTCACACCGGTTGGCGGCGTGAGCTTCCTTGCGGGCTGGGCGTTAATGTTAGTTGGTGCTATCCGTTTAAAGCGCAAGGGCGTAAGTCATGAATAAGGTTGTATTGCTGTGCCGTCCGGGCTTTGAAAAAGAGTGCGCCGCAGAAATTACCGATAAAGCCGGCCAGCGGGAAATTTTCGGTTTTGCCCGCGTGAAAGAGAATGCGGGTTATGTCATTTATGAATGTTATCAACCTGATGATGGCGATAAGTTAATCCGTGAGCTGCCGTTCAGTTCATTAATTTTTGCCCGCCAGTGGTTTGTAGTGGGGGAACTCCTGCAGCATTTGCCGCCAGAAGATCGTATTACCCCCATTGTCGGCATGTTACAGGGCGTAGTAGAGAAGGGCGGTGAACTGCGTGTTGAAGTTGCCGATACCAACGAAAGCAAAGAGTTGCTGAAATTCTGCCGTAAATTCACCGTGCCGCTACGCGCTGCCTTGCGTGATGCGGGGGTGCTGGCGAACTATGAAACGCCGAAGCGTCCGGTTGTGCATGTATTCTTTATTGCACCAGGCTGTTGCTATACTGGTTACTCATACAGCAGCAATAATTCGCCGTTCTATATGGGCATTCCGCGCCTGAAATTTCCGGCAGATGCGCCGAGTCGTTCCACGCTCAAACTGGAAGAGGCATTTCATGTGTTTATTCCCGCGGATGAGTGGGATGAACGCCTGGCGAACGGGATGTGGGCGGTGGATTTAGGTGCTTGCCCAGGCGGCTGGACCTACCAACTGGTGAAGCGCAACATGTGGGTTTATTCCGTCGACAACGGCCCGATGGCGCAAAGTCTGATGGATACCGGGCAGGTGACGTGGCTGCGGGAAGACGGTTTCAAATTCCGTCCGACACGCAGCAATATCTCCTGGATGGTATGCGATATGGTTGAAAAACCGGCGAAAGTTGCGGCATTAATGGCGCAGTGGCTGGTTAATGGCTGGTGCCGTGAAACTATCTTCAATCTCAAACTGCCGATGAAAAAACGCTACGAAGAAGTGTCACACAATCTGGCGTATATTCAGGCACAGCTTGATGAACATGGCATAAATGCTCAGATTCAGGCGCGGCAGTTGTATCACGATCGCGAAGAAGTGACGGTGCACGTCCGCCGTATCTGGGCTGCGGTGGGTGGTCGTCGCGACGAGCGATAACAGGTAAGGCCGGGGCGTCGTCTCCGGCCTGCTACCCTTTCCGTCAGGCTGTTACCAAAGAAGTTGTAACCTGGCGCTCATCAGAAATAATGTGCGTTACCTCATCCAGATGCCCGATGCGGGCTTCCCCTGAACGATTAAATTTACTTTTATCAATCAATAACAACGATTGCGCGGCACGTTTTAATAACATTGATTTGTAATCAGCGTTGATGGCATTGGAGTCCCACAGTGCGCCGCTGCTATCGATCCCTTCACAAGAAAAAATAAACAGATCGATTTCCAGCGATTTAAGTTGGGAAATCAGCGAGGGATTGACGTAACAGCCATATTTGCGCTCAAGTGTGCCGCCGGAACTGATCAGTTTAATGCGTTCGCGTTTACCGAGTTCATGGCAAATCGGATGGCTATTGGTGAAGACCTGGATGTTGATGTCAGGCAACTGGCGTGCCAGATACCAGCAGGTTGAACTGGCGTCTAAGGCTATCACCATCCCTTCTTCAATCCACGCGAGCGCCTCGCGCGCGATATCTGCTTTATGCGCATAATGGCTTTTCAGCCGGATGTGAAAGGGATCGCCACTGTCTTGATTTTGACGGTGGATATATTTAGCGCGCCCATGATTGCGCAGAATTTTACCCTGCGTCTGTAATTCATTGAGATCGCGACGAATGGTTTCTTTACTGACCTTTAGCTGTTCAGAGAGAGCTTCCGTGGTCAGGCTGGTATGGTTCAGCAGCAGGTCGACTATCGCTTGCTGGCGTGCCGCTTTCATATTTTTCACCCCATCATTCGATAACCGCCCGCGTCATGCGGGCGTACCGGTATGAGATTACGGTGTTACCCCTTTTTTTAAAAGAATATTCCCGTACTTCGCTCGTTCGCCTGTGATAACGATCGCAAAGGCTTTTTGCGCCCGTTCATAAAACGCAAAACGATTGATGCGGATGATGTCAGGACAGGGGGCTTGTAGTGAAAGCGCATTACGATAACGTCGTTCTACTTCAGGATCGAGAGTGTCACCTTCTACCGCCGCCATCATCACCAGCGGTGGTGCATAACTGTCCAGCTCAAATAACGGGATAATCGCCTGGAGCAAGTCGCTCACCAACAGGCCATCAGCGCGGATCACCTGCGGTCCCATCGAATGGGCGGGAAAGTGAGCATCGGAAAAAATAATTTCATCTCCATGCCCCATCTCTGCCAGCACTTTCAATAGTTCGGGAGAAATTAACGGCGAAATTGTTTTCAGCATTTCACACCTCCTCTATAAATTCAGGTTCAGTTTGCGGGTAGAAATAACGGTACTGATAATGAATCTGTGCACGGGCTTCTTCCGGGCTGTTAAATTCCCCTACGCCATACCAACCAAACAGCGCAGCTCCTGCGACGGTCGTTTCGGCATCGTCGAGAACTTTTACCGGAATATCAAGCATATTGGCTTTAATCTGATTCCACAATGTGTTGCGACTTCCTCCGCCGACTAACAATAATTCAGAGGCTTTAAAGTGCCCGATTTTTTCCAGCATCTGTAGATTGCGCTGTAATTGCGTGGTTAACCCTTCCAGCGCCGCGCGATAGAAATGCCCCCGCGTGGTATTAAGCGTTACGCCTTGCCAGCCAGCGTTCTGGCACGACAATAAATCACACTGCATTTTCACTCCATCTGCGCCAGGCGCGATCAGGCGAGCTTCTTCAATCAATATTTGCCAGGGAGTTTCAGCCGTCCAGAACAGTTTTCTCACCCATTCCAGCACGCCGGATGCCAGCCATTGCATACCTGGGTTATACAACCCTGCCTGGCTATCCAGTTCGCAGGTAGAACCGGCGTACTGACTTAACAGCGAAGTATCAACCTGGGCGCTGCGGACCATTAAAATTTCCCATGTACCGGAAGAGAGCACGGGTTCATTTTGTTCGGCACCAGCGCCAAAAAGGGCGAACTGGGTATCGTGACCTGCGGAAATCACCGGTATGCCAACGGGTAAGCCGAGCATTGCTGCGGCGCTGTTCTGTAGCGTACCAATCTGTTCACCCGCTTCCACCAGACGAGGGAAGAGTCGGCGTGGAATACCGGTGGCTTGTAAAATTTGCGGACTGAAATCGCGTTGCTGGATATCCAGCATCTGGCTGGTTCCGGCCATCGTAATATCAGTAGTGAATTCGCCGGTTAAACGGTGGTTAATCAGCGACGAAATAAAGAGCCAGGCGTGCGCGCGTTCCAGCAGTTGTGGATGATTTTCTTTCAACCACACCAACTTATATAACGTATTGAAACTAAAGGCTCCGACTCCAGAAATAGCCTGCAACTGCTGTGCGGAGATCAACCGTTCAATATTGTCCATTACCGCGGCTGTTCGCGGACATTTCCAGCTAATGATCGGATAGAGCAGATTGCCTTGCTTATCTACCAGAGCGCCATCCACACCAAAGGTGGTGACGGCGATACCGCGGATGTGGCAATCAGTCAGTTCACTATTGATTTGCCGACAGCAATCAGCAAAGCGTTGCAAAATGGCGTCTAAAGACCACTGGTGCCAGGTGTTGTTTTCCATCGCGATATCGCTGGCATTAGGCGTTGAGGCGCGGGCAACAATTTTTCCCTGCCGATTAACCGCGATGGCCCTGACATTGGTCGCGCCACAGTCGAGTACCAGGATAACTTCTTGTTTCATAATCGCTCCTGCAATATAGCCGGATAACATTGCTTATCCGGCTAACCACTCTTGCTTGTTCAGGCCCGGTAGCCGGAGCGACCGGGCATCACATCAGGGAGTAATGTATTAACGCTTGTACAACGGGCCGTAGTTCTGGCAAGCGCGGTAATCCTGGCCTTCAATATCCATGCCGTGCGCGGCCCAGGCAGAAGGACGATACACTTTGGTCTCTTCAACGTTGTGCATACATACCGGGATACGCAGCATGGAGGCAAGAGTGATAAAGTCTGCGCCAACGTGGCCGATGGTCAGAACTCCGTGGTTAGCGCCCCAGTTCGCCATTACCGAGTACACATCCGTAAACGGCCCTTTACCGGTGAGGCGCGGTGCAAACCAGGTGGTTGGCCAGGTTGAGTTGGTGCGTTTGTTGAGGATGTCATGCACATCCTTCGGCAATTCCACGCTCCAGCCTTCCGCGATTTGCAGTACCGGTCCCAGGCCTTTGATGATGTTGACACGAGTCATGGTGAACGGGACGCCGCCTTCGGTAAGGAAGCGGGAAGAGTAACCGCCGCCACGGAAGTATTCGTGGATCGCCGGGCACCATTCGGTAGCGGCGAGGCAAGCGTCAGCCTCTTGCTGAGAGATTTCCCAGTGCGGCTTCATCGTCGGGTTACCTTCGCTGTCGCGTTGTTTACAGGAACCGTCCAGCGCAGCAGAACCGGAGTTGATCAAATGGATGATGCCGTGTTCTGCCAGTCCATCCAGTTTATGCCCCGTTACACGCTCAATTGCTTCTGGTGACCAGTAGGTACGCACATCGGCAAATACCTGAGCGGTGCCGGTGAGCTGGTGACCCATTAGCATTGCCACGCCGTTAAGACTGTCGTTTTCGGTCGCCACGACAAAGGGTTCGCGAACGCCATTCCAGTCAAATGAACTATTAAGGAGCGCTTCGGCGGTGTCGCCATTGGGATATTGATCGGTCCAGTGGCGTTGCCCCTGGAAGCCCGCAGCGATGGCGTTGTAGCCAAGTGATTCTTCCACGCGACCGATATCGGCCAGTTTGCTGTTGCCTTGCATCATGTCGCGGATACACATCGCCATCAGTAAACTTTCGCGCAGAACTGCGCGGCTTTGCTCGGCATTGCGTTGATACTGTTTGTTATTTTCATCTTCGCCATAGCGGAAGTTTTTATCAGCCCAGGCCAGCGCCATTTCCAGTTCGGCTTCGTCGTAAATCTTCTGATCGATACGGCGACGCAGTTCGGTCATATCCACCGCCTGGACTTTCATTCCCAGCCAGGATTCAAAGAAGTTGTGATCAACGATGGAACCGGCGATACCCATCGAAACGCCGCCCAGCGACAGATAGCTTTTACCTTTCATGCTGGCGACTGCTAAACCGGCGCGGGCAAAGCGCAGCAGTTTTTCTTCAACATCAGCAGGAATCGATGTGTCATCGGCATCCTGAACGTCATGACCGTAAATGGAGAATGCCGGGATGCCTTTCTGGCTGTGAGCTGCCAGAGCCGCTGCCAGGTAAACAGCGCCGGGGCGTTCAGTGCCGTTAAAGCCCCAAATGGCTTTCGGGCGGGTTGGATCCATGTCGATGGTTTCACTGCCATAGCACCAGCAAGGCGTTACCGTAATGGTGAGGCCTACATTCTGACTGCTGAATTTTTCTTCGCAAGCAGCGGCTTCAGCCATACCCGCGATACAGGTATCGGAAATGACACACTCGACGGCAGCTCCGCAGGCATGGCGCAGTTTCTCGGTCAGCAGTGCGGCCGTAGCTTTCGCCATATTCATTGTTTGTTCTTCAAGCGACTCACGAACACCCATGCGACGACCGTCAATAACCGGGCGGATACCAATTTTCGGTAAGCTGATTTTTTTCATTACTGATTCCTCACTTTATTCGGAAAATATGTTCAGTTAGTTGCCGTTTGAGAACGGAAACGGGCAAAGATAAAGATGACTGCGAAGCAGAGTGCCGGGATCAGTTCGGCAGTGGGGATGTTGCCCGCTGCGTCACTGACAAACCCCATGACCGGAGTGACAATACCGCCGCCAATAATGGTCATAACGATGAAGGACGAACCGTATTTGGTGTCCTGGCCGAGATTCTTAATGCCCAGCGAGAAGATTGTTGGGTACTGAATCGACATAAAGGCACTGCATAAAGTCAGGGCTATTAAACCCACATGACCGCCAGCGAAGGCTGAGATCAGGCACAGTGCCATAGCGATTAATGCGTAGGCTGCCAGGACTTTGTGTGGTGCGAAGCGACTGATGAGCCAGGTACCGGTGAAACGACCAATAAAGAAGCACACCATGGTTCCGGTTAAATAGTTAGCGGCAAAGCCTGCTGTCATACCTGGAATTTCTTCTACAGCGTAGCGAATCAAATAGCTCCAGCAGGCTGTTTGTGCGCCGACGTAGCAGAATTGCGCTAATACTGCCCAGCGCCAGTGGCGAATACGCGCCAGGCGAGAAAGCGATGCGGAGAACGATCCTTGTTTGGCGTCACTGTGATTATCACTCTGCAATGCCGGGAATTTCGTCAGCATGATCAGCAGGGCGACCAGTAACACGATAGCCACGATGATCATATAAGGTGTCTGTACCGATAATACCAGGCTGTGTTTATACGCACTCAATTGCTCTGGAGACATTTTATCGAGAACGTCTTGCGATTGATGTGGCACGTTAGACAAAATAAGACTTTGCCCAAAGACAACCGCGATAATTGCGCCAAATGAGTTAAATGTTTGCGCAAGATTTAATCGGAAGTGACCACTGCTTTCCGGCCCTAATACCGTAACAAAAGGGTTTGCGGCAGTTTCCAGACAACCTAATCCGGCTGCAATAATAAATAGGCCAACTAAAAACAAGGTGTAGTTCATTATTTCTGCGGCGGGCCAGAATAATGCAGCGCCGAAGGCATATAAAAACAATCCGGTAATAATCCCTGCTTTATAACTGAGTTTTTTCATCAATATCCCGGCAGGGATTGGGATAATGAAATAACCAAAGTAAAAGGCCGATTGGATCAGGCCAGCCTGGAAATTTGTCAGCGTAAAAGCCTGCTGGAATTGAGGCAATAAAATGTCGTTAAGGTTATTGGCTACCGCCCAAAGAAAAAACAGTGAGCACAGCAACGCGAATGGAATAATGTAACTTCTGCTTTGCCCTGCATCTTTATCTACCGCACGGTAACTCTGCGTTTGTATTGATGTGTTTCCCATAGCATCCTCTTAGGTTCAGAAGCTTAAGCACGTAATCGGTTATGTTTTCAAAAGTGCAAAACCAGCGAGTTCGGGCTTCATATCAGTGAATATTTGCCTGTCTGAAATGAACTCATGGATTCATTTTCAAATAAAAAACGGTCTGTAATATGACGGCGGTCACACTTATTAGCTGGAAGGTGACTTTATGTGACTACCATCACTTTAATAATCGAAATTTCATGCCCGTTTCAGAAAATAAATCATAAAAAACACAAACCAGATGACCGTATTAATTGTTTGTGCCGAAAACGGGCATTCCTGGCAGGGAGGAGTAGAAAAATGACCGTTTTGATAAATATTTTTAAGAGCGGTCATTTTTAATGGAGTTATAAAAAGAGAACTTGCAGTTATTTACTGTGATTAGTTGAACCAGGTCACAAAATATAAGCTTGTGAATTTCTTTCTGGTTAATCAGGAAGAAGATGGTGGGTAATTAAACGGCTAATTCAATAGTGTGAAAGGAACAACATTATTGCCCTGTTTTGAATCAGAGAGAGGTAGCTAATGGAACGAAATAAACTTGCTCGTCAGATTATTGACACTTGCCTGGAAATGACTCGCCTGGGGCTGAACCAGGGGACAGCGGGTAACGTCAGTGTACGTTATCAGGATGGGATGCTGATTACGCCTACAGGTATTCCATATGAAAAACTGACGGAGTCGCATATTGTCTTTATTGATGGCAACGGCAAACATGAGGAAGGAAAACTCCCCTCAAGCGAGTGGCGTTTCCATATGGCGGCCTATCAAAGCAGACCGGATGCCAACGCGGTTGTTCACAATCATGCCGTTCATTGTACGGCAGTTTCCATTCTTAACCGACCGATCCCCGCGATTCACTACATGATTGCGGCGGCTGGCGGTAATTCTATTCCTTGCGCGCCTTATGCGACCTTTGGAACACGCGAACTTTCTGAACATGTTGCGCTGGCTCTCAAAAATCGTAAGGCAACTTTGTTACAACATCATGGGCTTATCGCTTGTGAGGCGAATCTGGAGAAAGCGTTATGGCTGGCGCATGAAGTTGAAGTGCTGGCACAACTTTACCTGACGACCCTGGCGATTACGGACCCGGTGCCAGTGCTGAGCGATGAAGAGATTGCCGTAGTGCTGGAGAAATTCAAAACCTACGGGTTACGGATTGAAGAGTAATTTCGTAAAGCAACAAGGAGAAGGATGATGGCTAACAGAATGATTCTGAACGAAACGGCATGGTTTGGTCGGGGGGCTGTTGGGTCTTTAACCGATGAGGTGAAACGCCGTGGTTATCAGAAGGCGCTGATCGTCACCGATAAAACGCTGGTGCAATGCGGCGTGGTGGCGAAAGTGATCGATAAGATGGATGTGGCAGGACTGGCATGGGCGATTTACGACGGCGTAGTACCTAACCCAACAATTACTGTCGTCAAAGAAGGGCTCGATGTATTCCAGAATAGCGGCGCGGATTACCTGATCGCTATTGGTGGTGGTTCTCCACAGGATACGTGTAAAGCGATTGGCATTATCAGCAACAACCCGGAGTTTGCCGATGTGCGTAGCCTGGAAGGGCTTTCCCCGACCAATAAACCCAGTGTACCGATTCTGGCAATCCCCACCACAGCAGGCACTGCGGCAGAAGTGACCATTAACTACGTGATCACTGACGAAGAGAAACGGCGCAAGTTTGTTTGCGTTGATCCGCATGATATCCCGCAGGTGGCGTTTATTGACGCTGACATGATGGATGGTATGCCTCCAGCGCTGAAAGCCGCGACGGGTGTCGATGCGCTCACTCATGCTATTGAGGGGTATATTACCCGTGGCGCGTGGGCGCTAACCGATGCGCTGCACATTAAAGCGATTGAAATCATTGCTGGGGCGCTGCGAGGATCGGTTGCTGGTGATAAGGATGCCGGAGAAGAAATGGCGCTCGGGCAGTATGTTGCGGGTATGGGATTCTCGAATGTTGGATTAGGGTTGGTGCATGGTATGGCGCATCCACTGGGCGCGTTTTACAACACGCCACACGGTGTTGCGAACGCCATCCTGTTACCGCATGTCATGCGCTATAACGCTGACTTTACCGGTGAGAAGTACCGCGATATCGCGCGCGTTATGGGCGTGAAAGTGGAAGGTATGAGCCTGGAAGAGGCGCGTAATGCCGCTGTTGAAGCGGTGTTTGCACTCAACCGTGATGTCGGTATTCCGCCACATTTACGTGATGTTGGTGTACGCAAGGAAGACATTCCGGCACTGGCGCAGGCGGCACTGGATGATGTTTGTACCGGTGGCAACCCGCGTGAAGCAACGCTTGAGGATATTGTAGAGCTTTACCATACCGCCTGGTAATTGCGCGGATGTGATAATGCCGGATGCGGCGCTGGCGCGTCTTATCCGGCCTACAAGTGCATTAAATTTAATGGATTGTTAATCGGTAGCACCCTGTATCTCTTTATCGTACCAACCGCAATTGCTGTAAATTGCCGTCGATATGTAAATCGGTTTGTAAGCGGGCAATATCGCGGCACAGAAACGCCATCTCTTTATGGGTTTCTAATTTTTTGCGCCACTTTTCGGCAACCGCATCCAGATTCTCATATATCCCTTCCAGACTCTGAAACTCGACCAGTAGCTGTGTGGCGCTTTTTGGTCCGATCCCTGCAACACCCGGTACCTTTGAACTGCTGATCCCCGCAAGCCCCCAGTAATCGGGCAACTGCTGCGGTTGAACGCCAAATTCTTTATCGATAAATGGCGCATCCAGCCAACGTTTCTGGAAGTAATCACGAATACGTAATGTCGGTGAAAGTAACTGACAGTAGCCTTTATCTGTCGAAACAATCGTTGCCTGATGCCCGGCCTGTGTCACTTTGACCGCCAGCGTGGCGGCTAAGTCATCGGCTTCGTTGCCGCTGGCGGACCAGCACGGGACGCCGCGTTGCTCAAAGGCGGCGCGTAATGCAGGCATCTCGTTGTGCAACTCTTCCGGCATTGGCGGTCGACCCGCTTTGTAATCTGGTAAACGCTGATGACGCCAGCCGCTACTGCGGTTTTCATCATCAAAAACGGCGATCGCGTGGGTTGGCTGGCTGTGCATAATGAGCTGATCGAGCGCGTGCTGGCAGGTTTCGACACAGGGTGAACCCTGAACGGCATGAATGCGACGAATAAGATTCAGTGCATCGACAATAAGCAAATGAACAGCCACGATAACCCCCTTAAAGATCAGGCGATAAGGGTAACATTCGATGCCAGAACAGGCTATGGCTGGATGAGAAATCGGGAAGAGGCCTCGCAAAAAGAGGCCTCTGGAGAGCGATTAATCGCAGGCAACGATCTTCATTGCCAGGCCGCCGCGAGAGGTTTCGCGGTACTTGGCGTTCATATCTTTACCTGTTTCGTACATAGTTTCGATAACTTTATCGAGGCAGACGCGTGGCTCGCTGGTACGGCGCAGCGCCATACGTGCAGCGTTTACTGCTTTCACTGCCGCAATGGCGTTACGCTCGATGCACGGCACCTGTACCTGCCCGGCGACCGGGTCACACGTCAGACCGAGGTTGTGCTCCATGGCGATTTCCGCCGCGATGCATACCTGCGCCGGGCTTGCGCCTAACAGTTCTGCCAGACCAGCTGCCGCCATTGAGCACGCCACGCCGACTTCACCCTGGCAGCCGACTTCGGCACCAGAAATCGAGGCGTTCATCTTATAAAGAGAACCAATGGCGCTGGCTACCAGCAGGTAACGAGCCAGTGAGTTAGCGTTCACTTCGCGGATAAACTTGTCGTAGTACGCCAGCACGGCCGGAATAATCCCGCACGCACCGTTAGTCGGCGCAGTCACCACGCGACCGCCAGCAGCATTCTCTTCGTTCACTGCCAGTGCAAACATGTTGATCCAGTCAACAACCGCCATCGGGTCAGTGGTGGTTTTATCCTGGCTGACCAGCATCCGGCGTAGTGCTGCAGCACGGCGTGGAACGCGCAGTTTGCCAGGTAACACGCCTTCGGTAGAAATACCGCGCTCAATACCGCCACGCATGACTTCCCAGACGTTAGCCAGGTGCTGTTCCAGCTCTTCTTTGCTGTGCAGCGCCAGCTCGTTTTTCATCATCAGGCCAGAGAGTGACAGCCCGGTTTCCTGACAATGTTTTTGCAGATCGGCTGCTGAACTGTACGGATAAGGAACTTCAACCGGTGCGCTATCCTGCTGACCAAAATGTTCTTCATCAACAATAAAGCCACCGCCGATAGAGTAATAAGTCTGGCTGTAAACGACTTTATCGCCCGCCAGCGCGGTAATGCGCATACCGTTTTCATGCAGAGAAAGGTTGTCGGCATGGAAGTTCATGCACTGATCAACCGGGAACTCCACTTCATGCTGACCGTTTGCCAGCATCAGGCGACCATGAGTATTCACATCCTGAATAAAACCAGGGATGGAATCGATATCCACGGTATCCGGCAGGTTACCCGCCAGACCCATAATTATGGCGATATCTGTGTGGTGGCCTTTACCGGTCAGAGAGAGCGAGCCGTACACGTCAACCACCACGCGGGTCACGTCTTTAAGCAGGTTACGGGCAATCAGATCGTCGGTAAATTGTTTACCCGCTTTCATTGGTCCAACGGTATGAGAACTGGAAGGGCCAATGCCGATTTTGAAAATATCGAATACGCTAATCATAGGAAATACATCGCGTTAAAACGGAGGAAGCGCCGCCCGAAAGCGGCGCGAAAGGACTTAGCTGAACAGTGAGTAGAAGATTGCGGAGATTGCAATCAGACCCATCACGACAACGAATACGTTGCTGATGTGACCGCTGTACTTACGCATTGCCGGTACTTTCTGGATTGCGTACATCGGCATCAGGAACAGGATCATCGCGATGATTGGGCCGCCCAGGGTTTCAATCATACCCAGGATGCTCGGGTTCAGGGTGGCAACAATCCAGGTCGTTACCAGCATGAACAGCGCAGTGATACGGTTCAGCTTGTTGATTTCGATAGACTTACCTTTACCACGCAGAGATTTAATCACCATACCGTTGAAGCCTTCACGTGCGCCCAGGTAGTGGCCGAGGAAGGATTTGGTGATAGCGATAATCGCGATAATCGGAGCCATCCACGCGATGATCGGCGCGTTAAAGTGGTTAGCCAGGTAAGACAGAATCGAGATGTTCTGCTCTTTAGCCGCAGCCAGGTCTGCCGGAGTCAGGCTCAGTACGCAGCTGAAGACGAAGAACATTACGGTCAGCACCATCATGATGTGTGCGAATGCCAGGATCTTCGAGCATTTCTGTTCTGCCATATCGCCGTACTCTTCACGCTTCGCAACGGCGAAAGAAGAGATGATCGGAGAGTGGTTGAACGAGAACACCATTACCGGAATTGCCAGCCACAGTGTCATCCACAGACCGTTTCCGGTTGCAGATGCAGTGTCCAGAGACAGCGTTTCCAGTGCTGCGCCGTTCCACTGCGGGATCAGGTACAGAGCCAGCAGCATCAGTACGCCAACAAACGGGAATACCAGAATACTCATCGCTTTAACGATCATCTGCTCACCGAAGCGAACGATGGTCATCATACCCACGATCAGGATCAGCGACAGAATCGCACGCGGCGGTGGCGTCATACCCAGCTGGTGAGACATGAAGCTTTCAACTGTATTGGTGATTGCCACGCTATAAACCAGCAGGATCGGGTAGATAGCGAAGAAGTAGAGCAGAGTAATCAGTTTACCTGCGCCAATACCAAAGTGTTCTTCTACAACCTCGGTGATGTCTTCGCCCGGGTTTTTACCAGACAGTACGAAGCGAGTCAGGCCGCGGTGAGCAAAAAACGTCATCGGGAACGCAAGGATAGCCATGATGATCAGCGGGATCATACCGCCAACACCAGCGTTGATTGGCAGGAACAGCACGCCCGCGCCGATTGCCGTGCCGTAAAGGCCCAGCATCCACATGGTGTCTGTCTTGCGCCAGGCACTACGAGAGTCTTTCGACGCAATCGTGCTGGTTTGAGTCGTTTCCATCTATTTCTCCTGGAGGAATGCAAATAATTCAGCTTTTAGCCAGTTCAGCCCGGGAAGGTGCCTGACCGTAAAAATGAAATCTGTCTATCGGCGATGGCTTAATCATTTTCCACCGTAATAATTTGAGGGCGGAAAGATACACACAAGTTATGTATCTATCAGTGATCTTGATCCCAAATAAAATAATCTACTTGGAAGATAGATAATCACAACGCTTTACTCTGTAAATCAAAAGTAAAAGAGAATTTAAGGGCAATATTTACCCATTAAACGACATCTGACTTCTTACGGGGCGCGCAATATATGTAGGTTGAACTGAAAAAATCAATACTTTTAGTCAATCATGGCGATAATTTCTTTTTCATGGCAATAAAATATGGTTTATGAAAATAGGGAAACGTTTGCGTTTCAACATAAATTGTATGACATATTAACTGTGGTGATATTTGTCGCGTGAGGGTAGTAAGAAACATTCATATAACAAATGAAATGAGTTGATGAGTAAGTGACCAAAAATGAGAAAACCCGGCAACAAACGTCACCGGGGGAGGGGAGATTACGTGCAGATTTCGTAGCAAGGGATGTAGGCTGAGCTTGGCAACTTCATACGATGCTGGGCAACAAAACCCTGTAGCAGGTCGTCCATACGACGCATAATCTCTTTATCGCCGTTGATTTTGTAAGGACCAAACTTTTCAATGGCGCGAATACCGACTTCTTTTACATTACCCGCCACAATACCGGAGAACGCACGGCGCAGGTCGGCAGCCAGCACTTCAACGGGTTGATCCGGGTAAAGCTTCAGATTAGCCATATTCTCGTGAGACGGCTCAAACGGCATTTGCAAATCTGGCGCAATGCGCATTGACCAGTTAAAGCTGTAAGCGTCACCAGTGTCGCGGCGATTTTCTTTCACCAGCGGCATCGATTTTTTCATCTGACGAGCGACTTCAGCGGCGTCATCAATGATGATGCGGTAATGGCGGCGCGCGTTTTCACCCAGCGTATGCACGACAAACTCGTCCAGTACGCGGAAGTAGTCGGCGCTCTCTTTCGGGCCGGTGAGGATCAATGGTAAAACCTGATCTTTGTTGGCCGGGTTCATTAAAATTCCCAGCAAATACAGCAACTCTTCTGCTGTACCCACACCGCCAGGGAAGATAATGATACCGTGAGCGATACGGACAAACGCTTCCAGACGTTTTTCGATATCTGGCATGATGATCAATTCGTTGACCAGCGGGTTAGGCGGTTCAGCGGCGATAATCGACGGCTCTGTCATACCAATAAAGCGACTGTCTTTGTAACGCTGCTGCGCGTGTCCGACCGCAGCACCTTTCATCGGCGCTTCCATCGCTCCCGGACCACAGCCGGTGCAGATATTCAGCTCACGCAGGCCCAGCTGGTTCCCGACGCGACGGGCATACAAATACTCGTTTTCGTTAATTGAGTGACCGCCCCAGCAGACCACCATATTTGGCGCTTCACCGACATGCAGCGCGCGAGCGTTACGCAAGATGGAAAAGACCAGGTTAGTGATGTGGACGGAGTTGTCGAGATTCAGGTTGGGAAAACGAACGGTGTTATGAATTTGCCCATAAACGAAGAGAATGTCACGCAGAACCGCGAACAAGTTGGCCTGCAAAGCGCGAATAATTCGCCCATCGACAAAAGCCTCTTCCGGGGGATTAATCAGTTCCAGCTTTACGCCGCGTTCACGGCGCAGGACGTTAATATCGAAATTTTCAAAACGAGACAGCAATTCTTTGCTGTTATCGGTCAAACTACCGGAGTTCAGTACGGCAAGTGAACAGTTGCGAAACAGTTGATAGAGGTCGCTGCTGGCGGTGCGTTTAAGCATATCCACTTCCAGCTGCGACAACATATCCATGGAGCCAAGCGGGCTAATATGTGTAATCAAGAAAAACTCCTTATGGGACGAATATCGTCATTCCCTTTGATTACAATAGCCCTGCCTGCTGACCTTTCACAACCTTCTGCGTGAATCCAGCACGCAAAATTGAGAAAAAATTTATTGCCGAACCAGTCTTGTGGTCGATGGGACAAAATCGTTATTACTGCGCCACGGGTTAATGTCCAGACCGCCACGACGGGTATAACGTGCGTAAACGCTCAATTTCTCTGGCTGGCAGAAGCGTAACAGGTCATTAAAGATGCGTTCCACGCACTGTTCGTGGAACTCGTTGTGATGACGGAAAGAAACCAGGTAACGCAGCAGTTTTTCTCTGTCAATTTGGCGTCCACGATACTGAATTTGGATCGATCCCCAATCTGGTTGATGGGTGATCAGGCAATTTGATTTCAGCAGGTGGCTGACAAGCGTCTCTTCCACTACTTTTTCACCGCTGGTGGCATTCTCCAGATAGTCAGTAGTGAATTCATAGTTATCGATAGTGATATCCTGGTCATCAATGCAGGTGCCATTGAAATGACCTATCGGCTGGCCTTCCAGTTCATCAAGACGATATAACGCCACGCTAACCTTACCTTGGGCGCAAGTGCTTAAGTCGCGCTCCAGCGTCTGGCGCACCTCATCCCAGTTATTAAAACGCGTCTGGTTAAAACTGTTGAGATAGAGCTTAAAACTCTTCGACTCAATCAGATTTACGCTGGTGTAATCAAGTTCAACATGACCGACAGCGACCTGCGGCAAACCTTTCGCATTCAGCCAGGAAAGTTCATACAGCGTCCAGATATCCGTACCGTGAAAAGGCAGGTTATCCGCTTTCAGACCCAGCGGGTCGCGATTCAGGCTGCGTGGTACGCCTTGCAGTAGGCTGGCGTCATAGGTATCCCGGTAATCGGTTGATTTTCCAAGTGTCAGGCCCGCAAGTGCCTGATGGTTTGCATAAGAAGACATGTTTCACCGTCATAAACCAGATAAACTAAACGACAAGTGTATCTGGTTTAAGTGAAGAGAGAAATTAGTGGACGATTTGACCGCACAAGCCCTGAAAGATTTTACTGCACGCTACTGCGATGCGTGGCATGAAGAGCATAAAAGCTGGCCGTTAAGTGAGGAACTGTACGGCGTTCCTTCACCGTGCATTATTTCAACTACCGAAGATGCCGTATACTGGCAACCCCAGCCGTTTACCGGGGAACAAAATGTAAACGCGGTTGAACGCGCTTTTGATATTGTGATACAACCCACGATTCATACCTTTTATACGACTCAGTTTGCCGGGGATATGCACGCGCAGTTTGGCGATATCAAACTGACATTGCTGCAAACCTGGAGTGAAGACGACTTCCGTCGGGTGCAGGAAAATCTGATTGGTCATCTGGTGACTCAGAAAAGGCTAAAACTGCCGCCCACGCTATTTATCGCGACGCTGGAAGAAGAGTTAGAGGTCATCTCGGTGTGTAATCTCTCCGGTGAAGTGTGCAAAGAGACGCTGGGAACACGTAAACGGACGCATTTAGCCTCAAATCTTGCGGAATTCCTTAATCAACTTAAGCCTCTTCTGTAATCCAAATACCCCATCTGGTTGTGAGAGATCTCTTACAGACTCTGTAGGAGATCGCCAGGAAATAAGCGAATACTTAAAAAGATAAGAATCGTTATTCTCATTTAAAAACAACATGTTGCTTGTTAATTCTTAACTTTCATATGAAATTTTCCTTAAGGCATTGTCTGTAAGCGCCTTGTAAGACTTCGAGAAAAAGACGATTCTATCTTCGTCGACAGGGAGTCAGACAACGAAGTGAACATCAGGATGATGACACTTCTGAAGGACACACCAGGATGGTGTTTCAGGGAAAGGCTTCTGGATGAAGCGAAGAGGATGACGCAGGACGCGTTAAAGGACACCTCCAGGATGGAGAATGAGAACCGGTCAGGATGATTCGGTGGGTCAGGAAGGCCAGGAACACTTCAGGATGAAGTATCACATCGGGGTGGTGTGAGCAGGAAGCAATAGTTCAGGATGAACGATTGGCCGCAAGGCCAGAGGAAAAGTTGTCAAGGATGAGCAGGGAGCAATAAAAGTAGCCGGAATGCTGCGAAACGAACCGGGAGCACTGTGAATACAGTGCTCCCTTTTTTTATTCCTGCTATTCTTCGCGGCAGTTTTTCTTATTGAGGTTGCTTTATGACCACTCATGACCGCGTTCGTCTCCAGTTGCAGGCGCTTGAAGCGTTACTGCGTGAACATCAGCACTGGCGAAACGATGAACCCCTGCCGCATCAATTTAACAGTACTCAACCGTTCTTTATGGACACCATGGAACCACTGGAGTGGTTGCAGTGGGTGCTGATCCCGCGAATGCACGATTTGTTAGATAACAACCAGCCGTTACCGGGCGCTTTTGCTGTTGCGCCTTATTATGAAATGGCGCTGGCGACGGACTACCCGCAACGCGCGCTTATTCTGGCAGAGCTGGAAAAACTGGATGCTCTTTTTGCGGATGATGCGAGCTAATGCTGGAAATACTCTATCAGGATGAATGGCTGGTTGCGGTAAATAAACCCTCCGGCTGGCTGGTTCACCGCAGCTGGCTGGATCGCGACGAGAAAGTAGTGGTCATGCAAACCGTGCGTGACCAGATAGGCCAGCATGTTTTTACTGCTCATCGTCTGGACCGACCAACTTCTGGTGTGTTGTTGATGGGATTATCCAGCGAAGCCGGACGGCTGCTGGCACAACAGTTTGAACAGCACCAAATCCAGAAACGTTACCATGCGATTGTGCGTGGCTGGTTGATGGAAGAAGCGGTGCTGGATTATCCACTGGTGGAAGAACTGGACAAAATCGCTGATAAATTTGCCCGCGAAGATAAAGGCCCGCAGCCAGCAGTGACGCATTATCGCGGTCTGGCGACCGTAGAAATGCCGGTAGCGACTGGACGTTACCCGACCACGCGCTACGGCCTGGTGGAACTGGAGCCGAAAACTGGACGCAAGCACCAGCTTCGTCGCCATCTTGCCCATTTGCGGCACCCGATTATTGGCGACAGCAAACATGGTGATTTACGCCAGAATCGCAGCGGTGCTGAGCATTTTGGCCTTCAGCGGTTAATGCTGCATGCCAGTCAGTTGTCATTGACGCATCCTTTTACTGGCGAGCCGCTGGCTATTCACGCGGGCCTGGACGACACCTGGATGCAGGCATTATCACAATTTGGCTGGTGCGGTCTGCTTCCTGAAAATGAAAGGGTTGAGTTCAGTGCGCCATCGGGTCAGGATGGAGAGATAAGTTCCTAATCCAGGGAGAAAACGGTATGGCGGAAATTGGTATTTTTGTCGGCACCATGTACGGGAATTCACTGTTAGTGGCCGAAGAAGCGGAAGCGATTCTGACCGCGCAGGGCCACAAAGCAACGGTATTTGAAGATCCTGAATTAAGCGACTGGCTGCCCTATCAGGATAAGTATGTTCTGGTGGTTACGTCCACGACCGGGCAGGGCGACCTTCCTGATAGTATTGTGCCACTCTTTCAGGGAATCAAAGATAGTCTGGGCTTCCAGCCGAATCTGCGTTATGGCGTGATTGCGCTCGGCGACAGTAGTTATGTGAATTTCTGCAATGGCGGCAAACAGTTCGATGCCTTGTTGCAGGAACAGAGCGCTCAGCGGGTTGGCGAAATGCTGTTGATTGACGCCAGTGAGAACCCGGAACCGGAAACGGAATCAAATCCGTGGGTTGAACATTGGGGCACGATGTTGTCCTGATATGTTCAGCGAGCGGTAAATGCCGTTTTAGCGGTGCTGAATCGAATCTTTTCAGGCAAATGCCAGTAAAAACTGCTTCATAGCGCGGATTTTTACTGGCGTTTGCCTGGAGTCAAGCGATCCATTTCATACTCTTCTTTATTTCTTCGTTTTAACCCTTCCTTTCTTGTTCTTGTTTTCATTTCCGTGAAGTGGATTCCACCGTCCAGGGCTAATGCCAAAATCGGGCCTCATTGAACGCATTAATGTTGTGTTGTTGCACGGTGAGCCGCTATGGCGCGCTTTTTATACTGCTATTGCCAGATATAAACACGCGCCGTATTCGGCGAACGACCTATAAAAACGGCAAAAACACCCTACGTCACCTCTGATTTCCTGGCGATGTCGCAGTCCAGAGTGAGCGTGGCTAACGCGAATTTTCAGGAGTGCAACAATGAGTTCTTTAAGTCAGGCTGCGAGCAGTGTGGAAAAACGCACGAATGCTCGTTACTGGATAGTGGTGATGTTGTTTATCGTCACATCCTTCAACTACGGCGACCGCGCTACGCTTTCTATTGCCGGTTCGGAAATGGCCAAAGATATCGGCCTTGATCCCGTGGGAATGGGCTATGTGTTCTCTGCCTTCTCATGGGCGTATGTTATCGGGCAGATCCCTGGTGGCTGGTTGCTGGATCGTTTTGGTTCAAAACGCGTCTACTTCTGGTCGATCTTTATCTGGTCGATGTTTACCTTGCTGCAAGGCTTCGTCGATATCTTTAGTGGATTCGGCATTATCGTTGCCCTGTTTACACTGCGCTTCCTGGTCGGGCTTGCTGAAGCGCCCTCTTTCCCTGGCAACAGCCGCATTGTTGCGGCCTGGTTTCCGGCGCAGGAAAGGGGAACGGCGGTGTCGATTTTTAACTCCGCCCAATACTTCGCAACGGTTATCTTCGCGCCGATTATGGGCTGGTTGACTCATGAAGTGGGCTGGTCACACGTCTTCTTCTTTATGGGCGGTCTGGGCATTGTCATCAGCTTTATCTGGTTGAAAGTCATCCACGAGCCAAATCAACATCCGGGCGTAAATCAGAAAGAGCTGGAGTACATCGCCGCGGGTGGCGCGCTGATCAATATGGATCAGCAAAACACCAAAGTTAAAGTGCCGTTCAGCGTGAAGTGGGGGCAGATCAAACAGCTGCTCGGGTCACGGATGATGATCGGCGTTTATATCGGTCAGTACTGTATCAACGCCCTGACTTACTTTTTTATTACCTGGTTCCCGGTTTATCTGGTGCAGGCGCGCGGGATGTCGATTCTGAAAGCGGGCTTTGTGGCTTCCGTTCCGGCGGTTTGCGGTTTTATCGGCGGTGTGCTGGGTGGGATTATTTCCGACTGGCTGATGCGTCGCACGGGTTCACTGAACATTGCGCGTAAAACACCGATCGTGATGGGCATGTTGCTGTCGATGGTGATGGTGTTCTGCAACTACGTCAACGTTGAGTGGATGATCATCGGCTTTATGGCGCTGGCCTTCTTCGGTAAGGGGATCGGTGCGCTGGGTTGGGCTGTAATGGCTGATACTGCGCCAAAAGAGATCAGCGGTCTTTCCGGTGGCCTGTTTAACATGTTTGGTAACATTTCTGGCATCGTCACGCCAATCGCAATTGGTTATATCGTTGGCACGACTGGCTCCTTTAATGGGGCGCTGATTTATGTTGGTGTTCATGCCTTAATCGCGGTACTCAGCTACCTGGTGCTGGTGGGCGATATCAAGCGTATTGAGCTGAAACCTGTCGCGGGGCAATAAGATGACGACACAATCCAGTCCTGTTATTACTGATATGAAAGTCATTCCGGTCGCCGGACATGACAGCATGTTGCTTAATATTGGTGGTGCACATAACGCATATTTCACCCGCAATATTGTGGTACTCACCGATAATGCCGGGCATACCGGCATTGGTGAAGCGCCGGGCGGAGAGGTGATTTATCAAACACTGGTCAAGGCTATTCCGATGGTGCTGGGCCAGGAAGTTGCGCGCCTGAATAAAGTGGTTCAGCAGGCGCATAAAGGTAATCAGGCAGCCGATTTTGATACCTTCGGCAAAGGTGCCTGGACTTTTGAATTGCGCGTTAATGCCGTGGCGGCGCTGGAAGCCGCCTTGCTTGACCTGTTAGGTCAGGCGCTGAATGTTCCGGTCTGCGAACTGTTAGGGCCAGGCAAGCAACGTGATGCTATTACCGTTCTCGGTTATCTGTTTTATATCGGTGATCGGACCAAAACCGATCTTCCTTATCTGGAAAATACGCCGGGCAACCATGAGTGGTATCAGTTGCGGCATCAGAAAGCGATGAACAGCGAAGCCGTTGTGCGTCTGGCGGAAGCCTCACAGGATCGCTATGGCTTTAAAGATTTCAAACTTAAGGGTGGCGTGTTACCTGGCGAGCAAGAAATCGACACTGTTCGTGCATTGAAGAAACGCTTCCCTGATGCGCGGATTACCGTTGATCCCAATGGTGCCTGGCTGCTTGATGAAGCCATTTCTCTGTGCAAAGGGCTGAATGATGTCCTTACCTATGCGGAAGACCCGTGCGGCGCTGAGCAGGGTTTCTCCGGTCGTGAAGTGATGGCGGAGTTTCGACGGGCGACCGGCTTGCCCGTCGCGACCAACATGATCGCCACCAACTGGCGCGAAATGGGTCATGCGGTGATGCTCAATGCGGTAGATATTCCACTTGCCGATCCGCACTTCTGGACGCTTTCCGGTGCAGTCCGCGTGGCGCAACTTTGCGACGACTGGGGGCTGACCTGGGGCTGCCATTCTAATAACCACTTTGATATCTCTCTGGCGATGTTTACCCATGTGGGCGCGGCGGCACCGGGTAATCCTACCGCTATCGATACCCACTGGATTTGGCAGGAGGGCGATTGTCGTCTGACCAAAAATCCGCTGGAGATTAAAAACGGAAAAATTGCCGTTCCTGATGCGCCCGGTCTGGGCGTGGAACTGGACTGGGAACAGGTACAAAAGGCACATGAGGCCTATAAACGTCTGCCTGGCGGTGCGCGTAACGACGCAGGCCCGATGCAGTACCTGATCCCCGGCTGGACCTTTGACCGTAAACGTCCCGTTTTCGGCCGTCATTGATTCTGAAAAAGGACATAAATATGAGTTCTCAATTTACGACGCCTGTTGTTACTGAAATGCAGGTCATCCCGGTGGCGGGTCATGACAGTATGCTGATGAATCTGAGTGGTGCACATGCACCGTTCTTCACGCGTAATATTGTGATTATCAAAGATAATTCCGGTCACACTGGCGTAGGGGAAATTCCCGGCGGCGAGAAAATCCGTAAAACGCTGGAAGATGCGATTCCGCTGGTGGTGGGTAAAACGCTGGGTGAATACAAAAACGTTCTGACGCTGGTGCGTAATACTTTTGCCGATCGTGATGCCGGTGGGCGCGGTTTGCAGACATTTGATTTGCGTACCACTATTCATGTAGTTACCGGGATAGAAGCGGCAATGCTGGATCTGCTGGGGCAGCATCTGGGGGTAAACGTGGCATCGCTGCTGGGCGATGGTCAACAGCGTAGCGAAGTCGAAATGCTCGGTTATCTGTTCTTCGTCGGTAATCGCAAAGCTACACCGCTGCCGTATCAAAGCCAGCCGGATGACTCATGCGACTGGTATCGCCTGCGTCATGAAGAAGCGATGACGCCGGATGCGGTGGTGCGCCTGGCGGAAGCGGCGTATGAAAAATATGGCTTCAACGATTTCAAACTGAAAGGCGGTGTACTGGCCGGGGAAGAAGAAGCCGAATCTATTGTGGCACTGGCGCAACGTTTCCCGCAGGCGCGTATTACGCTCGATCCTAACGGTGCCTGGTCGCTGAACGAAGCGATTAAAATCGGTACATACCTGAAAGGTTCGCTGGCTTATGCAGAAGATCCGTGTGGTGCGGAGCAAGGTTTCTCCGGGCGTGAAGTGATGGCAGAGTTCCGTCGCGCAACTGGCCTGCCGACCGCAACCAATATGATCGCCACCGACTGGCGGCAGATGGGCCATACGCTCTCGTTGCAATCCGTTGATATCCCGCTTGCGGATCCGCATTTCTGGACGATGCAAGGTTCGGTACGTGTGGCGCAAATGTGTCATGAATTTGGCCTGACCTGGGGTTCACACTCCAACAACCACTTCGATATTTCCCTGGCGATGTTTACCCATGTTGCCGCTGCCGCACCGGGTAAAATCACCGCGATTGATACGCACTGGATCTGGCAGGAAGGTAATCAGCGCCTGACCAAAGAACCGTTAGAGATCAAAGGCGGTCTGGTTCAGGTGCCAGAAAAACCGGGGCTGGGTGTAGAAATCGATATGGATCAAGTGATGAAAGCGCACGAGCTGTATCAGAAACACGGGCTTGGCGCGCGTGACGATGCGATGGGAATGCAGTACCTGATCCCCGGCTGGACGTTCGATAACAAGCGTCCGTGCATGGTGCGTTAAGACAGAAAACCAAAACCGGCTCTATCTGGAGCCGGTTTGAGACTGATGCCAAACGCAAAATTGCCTGTTGCGCTACGTATCAGGGCTACATCATTTTTTAATTCATTGAATTTAATTGGTTTTGCAGGCCGGATAAGGCGTTAACGCCGCATCCGGCATAAACACAGGCACTTGTCACCAATCTGAAACCAGCGTCATAAAAATCCGGTTGCTACTCGACAAGACGTCCATTACCCGAGAATTTTGCTGGCTTCGCGCGCTACATTATCCATCTCGTCCAACAGTTCCAGCAGCTCCGGCTCTAAATCTTCTTCTTTAGTACCGTTACGTAGCTGTTGTTCGATCAGTTGGCAGAGATTCTTCATACGCGGTACACCGCTATAGCCGCAACTGCCATGCAGTTTATGAATCAAATCAACCAGGCCTTCCGGGTTTTCTCCAACCAGCTGTTCCTCAACTTTGTTGCGAACTTCAGGCAGGAAATCGAGTAACATTTGCAGCATATCGCGCGCTAAATCGGTTTTTCCTGCTGCCTGGCGTAGTGCCAGTTGCCAGTCGAGGGTCGCATTCGGGTTGACCACAATTTCGTTGACTTCGGGCGTCACGACGCGAGAGGAAATACCGCTGCCAGGCTTGTAGCGCAACAGCAAATTATGCAATCGCTCTTCTTCGATCGGTTTGGCCAGATAATCACTCATCCCCGCGCCAAGCAGTTTCTCTTTTTGCCCGGCCATCGCATGCGCCGTTACCGCGATAACCGGCGTTTGCTGCTGATGCGGGAGCTGGTGGATGAGCTCACATGCCCGAATGCCGTCCATGTCCGGCATTTGAATATCCATTAAGATTAAATCGAACGGCATCTGTTTCGCCCGTTCAACCGCCTGATGCCCGCTATCGCAAAGTTCCACATGTTGCACCATATCTTCCAGCAATGCGCCGATAAGTTTCAGGTTAGCGGGGTTGTCATCAACCGCCATGACTGTCATTGCCAGCTTACTTTCATCGGTTACAGGCAAAAGCGTGTTTTGTTTGTGATGACAAAATTCCGTCAGGGCAGGCAACAGGCGCGTAGGTGTTAATGGTTTCAGCAGACACGCGCCGATACCATCTTGCTTAAGTTTTTCAGCATTGACTTGTGCATGGCAAGGAAGTGCCAGCATCAGGAAATCGGTCATCGATACTGCTTTCGCTAATCGCTCATGTTGCATTGTTAGCGGCTCGCGGAAGGTCACCGCTATGCCTAATAACATCATGTCGTAATGCGCGGGAGGCAGCGCGGAGAACGTTGGGCTATAAACCACTTCCAGCGGCGTTTCACTTAAAATATCCAGCGTGCATTGTGCTGCTGCGGAGTTTGGTTCGACATAGGCCAGGCGCTTACCAGCGAGGCACTGGGTGGATGGCCCTTCGATAATAATGTTCGGGTTCAGATCGAGATTAATGTGGAACCAGAAAGTTGAACCGCGATTCGGCTGGCTATGGAACGAAATATCGCCGCCCATTTCATTAACCAGTTTTTGTGTAATCACCAGCCCCAGCCCGGTGCCACCATGACGGCGGGAAATACTGGCATCAGCCTGTCTGAAGGCCTGGAATAAGCGCGATTGATCGCGTTCAGGAATACCAATGCCGGTATCCCGAATCTGCACTTCAATTTGCACTTTGGTATTACTCAGCGCACGTTTTTCTACCAGAATATCAATGTTGCCATTCTCGGTGAATTTAATTGCATTCCCTACCAGGTTAGTGATGATTTGCTGTAATCGTAGTGGGTCGCCGATCACGTTATCAGGCACGTCGCTTTTAATATTGAGCGTCAGTTCCAGCCCTTTATCGTGAGAAGAATGTGCCAGCAGGGTAACGACTTCATCCAGCGTGCTGCGTAGTGGGAATGGAATACTTTCCAGAATCAGCTTACCGGCTTCCAGTTTCGAGAAGTCGAGAACATCATTAATAATTGCCAGCAAATTATTTGCCGAACGTTCAATCGTATTCAGGTGATCGCGCTGCGTTGGTGTTAATTCTGTTTTCAGCGTCAGGCGGGTAAAGCCAATAACACCATTCAGTGGTGTACGCAGCTCGTGTGACATATTTGCCAGAAACTCGGATTTAATACGCGCCGCTTCCTGGGCGCGCTTTTTCGCCAGATCCAACTCAACGTTCTGAATCTCCATTTGCTCCAGCGTCTCACGCAGATCGGACGTCGCCTGGTCGATATTGTGTTGCATCTCTTCGTGATAAGCCGCCAGCGACATTGCCATCGAGTTGATACCGTTTTTCAGCATATCCAGCTCGCCGAGCATAAATCCTTCCACCCGGCTGTCGAGTTGCCCGCGACGGATGCGGTCGACGGTATTCACCATGTTGCGAATCGGACCGGTTACATCGCGCATTAAGCGCCAGCCAAAAATAAGCGCAATACCGATACAAAACAGCATCATCACGCTGGAAATAAAGATCTCTTTATATTGCTGCAAGCGAACCGATTTAAGATCCAGCTCCAGCGCAATATATCCCAGCATATTTTGACTATTTTTGGCATCGCTACTGGGCGATTCGTCGGGGGAGTAACTTTCAGAAATAATCGGCGTGCGGAGGATCATAATATCGCCGTCACGAGTGACAGTGAGCTGGCGAGGAAACGGCACGTTGCTGCCGAGCTGCATTGATGAGGGATCAAGATGAAAATTGGAGGTGACAAAGAGTCGGTTATTTTCATCATAAACCGAAATCGCGCGAACAATATCGGAATGGCGACGATGCAGTACGCTTATTAACTGACCGATAGATTCGCGATTTTGCAGGCTCATGCCATATTCAGTAGAAACTGCAAGCGGCTCAATAATACTGGCACCGGCATCTTCCAGTTGACGCTGCAAGTCGTTATAGCGATGCACGACGAAAAAGATACTCAGCAATAAACCAATAAGGACGGTCGGTGCCAGGATCAGAATCATCATGCGTGCGCGCAGGCTGTAGTTGGTCATGGAGTTCCGTTATGGGACAATTAAGGTCACACTGTTAAATTGAGAAAGTCTCGCCAATGGCGCAATTCTACTCTGCAAAACGACGCACGACGACGCGTCAGATCATAACCGTTTCAGTCAACGACCTCGACTCTTTTGGTCAGGGTGTGGCGCGACATAACGGCAAAACATTATTTATCCCCGGATTATTGCCGCAGGAAAACGCGGAAGTTACTGTTACTGAAGATAAAAAACAGTATGCCCGCGCTAAAGTCGTACGTCGGTTAAGCGATAGCCCGGAACGCGAAACGCCACGCTGTCCTCATTTTGGCGTATGCGGCGGCTGTCAGCAACAACACGCCAGTGTGGATTTACAGCAGCGAAGCAAAAGTGCGGCACTCGCCCGATTAATGAAACACGAAGTCTCTGAAGTGATCGCCGATGTTCCCTGGGGCTATCGCCGTCGCGCGCGTTTAAGTCTGAACTACTTACCGAAAACACAGCAACTTCAGATGGGGTTTCGCAAAGCGGGCTCCAGTGACATTGTCGACGTGAAACAATGCCCCATTTTAGTGCCCCAACTTGAAGCATTGCTGCCCAAAGTCAGGGCATGCCTGGGCAGCTTACAAGCTATGCGCCATCTTGGTCATGTTGAACTGGTACAGGCAACCAGCGGCACGCTAATGATTTTGCGCCATACCGCACCGCTAAGTTCGGCAGATCGCGAAAAACTGGAATGCTTTTCGCATTCTGAAGGCCTGGATCTGTATCTCGCCCCCGATAGTGAGATACTCGAAACCGTCTCTGGTGAGATGCCCTGGTATGACTCAAATGGGTTGCGCTTAACTTTTAGCCCGCGCGATTTTATTCAGGTCAATGCGGGTGTGAACCAGAAAATGGTAGCGCGTGCGTTGGAATGGCTGGATGTGGAACCTGAAGATCGCGTACTGGATCTGTTCTGCGGTATGGGCAACTTTACACTGCCATTGGCGACACAAGCTGCCAGTGTGGTGGGTGTAGAAGGTGTTCCGGCGCTGGTGGAAAAAGGCCAGCAGAATGCGCGTCTTAATGGCTTACAGAATGTGACGTTTTATCACGAAAATCTTGAAGAAGATGTCACAAAGCAGCCGTGGGCGAAAAACGGCTTCGATAAAGTGTTGTTGGACCCGGCGCGAGCAGGTGCCGCAGGTGTTATGCAGCAAATTATAAAACTGGAACCTATTCGTATAGTTTATGTATCCTGTAACCCTGCAACGCTGGCTCGGGATAGCGAAGCGTTATTAAAAGCAGGATATACCATTGCGCGACTGGCGATGCTGGATATGTTCCCACACACGGGACATCTGGAATCGATGGTACTTTTCTCGCGCGTTAAATAGTTACGATTTGCCGATTTCGGCAGGTCTGGTCCCTAAAGGAGAGGACGATGGTTGCGGTAAGAAGTGCACATATCAATAAGGCTGGTGAATTTGATCCGGAAAAATGGATCGCAAGTCTGGGTATTACCAGCCAGAAGTCGTGTGAGTGCTTAGCCGAAACCTGGGCGTATTGTCTGCAACAGACGCAGGGGCATCCGGATGCCAGTCTGTTATTGTGGCGTGGTGTTGAGATGGTGGAGATCCTCTCGACATTAAGTATGGACATTGACACGCTGCGGGCGGCGCTGCTGTTCCCTCTGGCCGATGCCAACGTAGTCAGCGAAGATGTGCTGCGTGATAGCGTCGGTAAGTCGGTCGTTAACCTTATTCACGGCGTGCGTGATATGGCGGCGATCCGCCAGCTGAAAGCGACGCACACTGATTCTGTTTCCTCCGAACAGGTCGATAACGTTCGCCGGATGTTATTGGCGATGGTCGATGATTTTCGCTGCGTAGTCATCAAACTGGCGGAGCGTATTGCTCATCTGCGCGAAGTAAAAGATGCGCCGGAAGATGAACGTGTACTGGCGGCAAAAGAGTGCACCAATATCTACGCGCCGTTGGCGAACCGTCTTGGGATTGGGCAACTGAAATGGGAGCTGGAAGATTACTGCTTCCGTTATCTCCACCCGACCGAATACAAACGCATCGCAAAACTGCTGCATGAACGCCGTCTCGACCGCGAACACTATATCGAAGAGTTTGTCGGCCATCTGCGCGCTGAGATGAAAGCTGAAGGCGTTAAAGCTGAAGTGTATGGCCGTCCGAAACACATCTACAGTATCTGGCGCAAAATGCAGAAAAAGAACCTCGCCTTCGATGAGCTGTTTGATGTGCGTGCGGTACGTATTGTCGCCGAGCGTTTACAGGATTGTTATGCCGCACTGGGGATAGTGCACACTCACTATCGCCACCTGCCGGATGAGTTTGACGATTACGTCGCTAACCCGAAACCAAACGGTTATCAGTCCATTCATACCGTGGTTCTGGGGCCGGGTGGCAAAACCGTTGAGATCCAAATCCGCACCAAACAGATGCATGAAGATGCAGAGTTGGGTGTTGCTGCGCACTGGAAATATAAAGAGGGCGCGGCTGCTGGCGGCGCACGTTCGGGACATGAAGACCGGATTGCCTGGCTGCGTAAACTGATTGCGTGGCAGGAAGAGATGGCTGATTCCGGCGAAATGCTCGACGAAGTACGTAGTCAGGTCTTTGACGACCGAGTGTACGTCTTTACGCCGAAAGGTGATGTCGTTGATTTGCCTGCGGGATCAACGCCGCTGGACTTCGCTTACCACATCCACAGTGATGTCGGACACCGCTGCATCGGGGCAAAAATTGGCGGGCGCATTGTGCCGTTCACCTACCAGCTGCAGATGGGCGACCAGATTGAAATTATCACCCAGAAACAGCCGAACCCCAGCCGTGACTGGTTAAACCCAAACCTCGGTTACGTCACAACCAGCCGTGGGCGTTCGAAAATTCACGCCTGGTTCCGTAAACAGGACCGTGACAAAAACATTCTGGCTGGGCGGCAAATCCTTGACGACGAGCTGGAACATCTGGGGATCAGCCTGAAAGAAGCAGAAAAACATCTGCTGCCGCGTTACAACTTCAATGATGTCGACGAGTTGCTGGCGGCGATTGGTGGCGGGGATATCCGTCTCAATCAGATGGTGAACTTCCTGCAATCGCAATTTAATAAGCCGAGTGCCGAAGAGCAGGACGCCGCCGCGCTGAAACAGCTTCAGCAAAAAAGCTACACGCCGCAAAACCGCAGTAAAGATAACGGTCGTGTGGTGGTAGAAGGGGTCGGTAACCTGATGCACCACATCGCGCGCTGCTGCCAGCCGATTCCTGGAGATGAGATTGTCGGCTTCATTACCCAAGGGCGCGGTATTTCAGTACACCGCGCCGATTGCGAACAATTGGCGGAACTGCGCTCCCATGCGCCAGAACGCATTGTTGACGCGGTATGGGGCGAGAGCTACTCCGCCGGATATTCGCTGGTGGTCCGCGTGGTGGCTAATGATCGTAGTGGGTTGTTACGTGATATCACGACCATTCTCGCCAACGAGAAGGTGAACGTACTTGGCGTTGCCAGCCGTAGCGACACCAAACAGCAACTGGCGACCATCGACATGACCATTGAGATTTACAACCTGCAAGTGCTGGGTCGCGTGCTGGGTAAACTCAACCAGGTACCGGATGTTATCGACGCGCGTCGGTTGCACGGGAGTTAGGCCGAAACTTGTTCGTATCTACAATGTAGATTGATATATACTGTATCTACATATGATCGCGGTTTGAGGAAAGGGTTATGATCCACAGTAGCGTAAAGCGTTGGGGAAATTCACCGGCGGTGCGGATCCCGGCTACGTTAATGCAGGCGCTCAATCTGAATATTGATGATGAAGTGAAGATTGACCTGGTGGATGGCAAATTAATTATTGAGCCAGTGCGTAAAGAGCCCGTATTTACGCTTGCTGAACTGGTCAACGACATCACGCCGGAAAACCTCCACGAGAATATCGACTGGGGGGAGCCGAAAGATAAGGAAGTCTGGTAATGGTAAGCCGATACGTACCCGATACGGGCGATCTGATTTGGGTTGATTTTGACCCGACAAAAGGTAGCGAGCAAGCCGGACATCGTCCGGCTGTTGTCCTGAGTCCGTTCATGTACAACAACAAAACAGGTATGTGTCTGTGTGTTCCTTGTACAACGCAATCAAAAGGATATCCGTTCGAAGTTGTTCTATCCGGTCAGGAACGTGATGGCGTAGCGTTAGCTGATCAGGTAAAAAGAATCGCCTGGCGGGCAAGAGGAGCAACGAAGAAAGGAACAGTTGCCCCAGAGGAATTACAACTCATTAAAGCCAAAATTAACGTGCTGATTGGGTAGGTGTTACTAACTCACTTCTATTCTGGTCACAGGTTTCCACCTGACGGACCCGCAATTTTCAGGATAATTCAATGAATCAAATCGACCGTTTGCTCACCATCATGCAGCGCCTGCGCGACCCGGAAAACGGCTGCCCGTGGGATAAAGAGCAGACATTTGCCACCATTGCGCCTTACACCCTTGAAGAAACCTACGAGGTGCTGGACGCCATCGCCCGTGAAGATTTTGACGATCTGCGCGGTGAACTGGGCGATCTGCTGTTCCAGGTGGTGTTTTACGCACAAATGGCTCAGGAAGAAGGGCGCTTTGACTTTAATGATATTTGCGCTGCTATTAGCGATAAATTAGAGCGTCGCCATCCGCATGTTTTTGCTGACAGTTCTGCCGAAAATAGTAGTGAAGTGCTTGCCCGTTGGGAGCAAATCAAAACCGAAGAGCGCGCGCAGAAAGCGCAGCATTCGGCGCTGGACGATATTCCTCGTAGTTTACCGGCTTTAATGCGTGCGCAAAAAATTCAGAAACGTTGCGCCAACGTTGGTTTCGACTGGACGACGCTTGGTCCGGTAGTCGATAAAGTCTACGAAGAGATCGACGAGGTGATGTACGAGGCGCGGCAGGCTGTTGTCGACCAGGCTAAACTGGAGGAGGAAATGGGTGACCTGCTGTTTGCCACGGTCAATCTGGCTCGTCATTTAGGGACAAAAGCGGAAATCGCATTGCAAAAAGCGAACGAAAAATTCGAGCGTCGTTTTCGCGAAGTGGAGCGTATTGTTGCCGCGCGTGGACTGGAAATGACAGGTGTTGACCTCGAAACAATGGAAGAAGTCTGGCAACAGGTAAAACGGCAGGAAATTGATCTCTAAGGGAATTACGCGGTCAAGCGCGATTTGTGTCATTTTTTAAATGACAAGCGCTTGATTTGCGTCAAAAACATTTACCCCAAAGGGGCTATTTTCTCACTCCTGATTTCAATAGTGCGCTGGCGAAGAGGAGGGATAATGAAAGTTTGTGGCACAGGTCATGTTCGGGTATACTGCTTTCCCGTCCTGGTTATTCCATCGTCTTTTCAACCTAACTTCTCAGGTTCAGCATGACAACGAACTATATTTTTGTGACCGGCGGGGTCGTATCCTCTCTGGGTAAAGGCATTGCCGCAGCCTCCCTCGCAGCCATTCTTGAAGCCCGTGGCCTCAATGTGACCATCATGAAACTGGATCCGTACATCAACGTCGATCCCGGTACTATGAGCCCAATCCAACACGGGGAAGTGTTCGTTACTGAAGACGGCGCTGAAACCGACCTGGACCTGGGGCACTACGAGCGTTTCATTCGTACCAAAATGAGCCGCCGCAACAACTTCACCACGGGGCGTATCTACTCTGACGTTCTGCGTAAAGAACGCCGCGGTGACTATCTCGGCGCAACCGTACAGGTTATTCCGCACATCACTAACGCTATCAAAGAGCGCGTGCTGGAAGGCGGCGAAGGTCATGACGTAGTACTGGTCGAAATCGGCGGTACTGTAGGTGATATCGAATCCCTGCCGTTCCTCGAAGCGATTCGCCAGATGGCTGTTGAAATTGGCCGTGAGCACACCCTGTTTATGCACCTGACGCTGGTGCCGTACATGGCAGCGTCTGGTGAAGTCAAAACCAAACCGACTCAGCACTCTGTAAAAGAGCTGCTTTCAATCGGTATCCAGCCTGATATCCTGATTTGTCGTTCAGATCGCGCCGTTCCGGCGAACGAACGTGCGAAGATTGCATTGTTCTGTAATGTTCCGGAAAAAGCGGTTATTTCTCTGAAAGACGTCGATTCCATCTATAAAATTCCGGGCCTGTTGAAATCTCAGGGGCTGGACGATTATATTTGTAAACGATTCAGCTTAAACTGCCCGGAAGCGAATCTGTCCGAATGGGAACAGGTTATCTTCGAAGAAGCGAATCCGGTAAGTGAAGTCACCATTGGTATGGTCGGCAAATACATTGAGCTGCCGGATGCATACAAATCCGTGATCGAAGCACTGAAACACGGTGGGCTGAAGAATCGTGTCAGCGTCAACATCAAACTGATCGATTCACAAGATGTTGAAACGCGCGGCGTTGAAATCCTCAAAGGTCTGGACGCAATCCTCGTACCTGGCGGTTTCGGCTATCGTGGCGTAGAAGGCATGATTACGACCGCGCGTTTTGCGCGTGAGAACAATATTCCTTATCTGGGCATTTGCCTGGGTATGCAGGTGGCGTTAATTGATTACGCTCGCCATGTTGCCAACATGGAGAACGCCAACTCTACGGAATTTGTGCCAGACTGTAAGTACCCGGTTGTGGCGCTGATTACCGAGTGGCGCGATGAAAACGGCAACGTTGAAGTTCGTAGCGAGAAGAGCGATCTCGGCGGTACCATGCGTCTCGGCGCACAGCAGTGCCAGTTGGTTGACGATAGCCTGGTTCGCCAGCTGTACAATGCGCCGACAATTGTTGAGCGTCATCGTCACCGTTACGAAGTCAACAACATGCTGTTGAAACAGATTGAAGATGCAGGTCTGCGCGTTGCGGGCCGTTCCGGGGATGATCAGTTGGTCGAGATCATCGAAGTTCCGAATCATCTGTGGTTCGTGGCTTGCCAGTTCCATCCGGAGTTTACTTCTACTCCACGTGATGGTCACCCGCTGTTTGCAGGCTTTGTGAAAGCCGCCAGCGAGTTCCAGAAACGTCAGGCGAAGTAAGTAAAAAAGTTAGAACGGCAACGCGTACCCTGGGTACGCGTTGTTTGTCTGGAGTTTCAGTTTAACTAGTGACTTGAGGAAAACCTAATGTCCAAAATCGTAAAAATCATCGGTCGTGAAATCATCGACTCCCGTGGTAACCCGACTGTTGAAGCCGAAGTACATCTGGAGGGTGGTTTCGTCGGTATGGCAGCTGCTCCGTCAGGTGCTTCTACTGGTTCCCGTGAAGCTCTGGAACTGCGCGATGGCGACAAATCCCGTTTCCTGGGTAAAGGCGTAACCAAAGCTGTTGCTGCGGTAAACGGCCCGATCGCTCAGGCGCTGATTGGCAAAGATGCTAAAGATCAGGCTGGCATTGACAAGATCATGATCGACCTGGACGGCACCGAAAACAAATCCAAATTCGGCGCGAACGCAATCCTGGCTGTATCTCTGGCTAACGCCAAAGCTGCTGCAGCTGCTAAAGGTATGCCGCTGTACGAGCACATCGCTGAACTGAACGGCACTCCGGGCAAATACTCTATGCCGGTTCCGATGATGAACATCATCAACGGTGGTGAGCACGCTGACAACAACGTTGATATCCAGGAATTCATGATTCAGCCGGTTGGCGCGAAAACTGTGAAAGAAGCCATCCGCATGGGTTCTGAAGTTTTCCATCACCTGGCAAAAGTTCTGAAAGCGAAAGGCATGAACACTGCTGTTGGTGACGAAGGTGGCTATGCGCCGAACCTGGGTTCCAACGCTGAAGCTCTGGCTGTTATCGCTGAAGCTGTTAAAGCTGCTGGTTATGAACTGGGCAAAGACATCACTCTGGCGATGGACTGCGCAGCTTCTGAATTCTACAAAGACGGTAAATACGTTCTGGCTGGCGAAGGCAACAAAGCGTTCACCTCTGAAGAATTCACTCACTTCCTGGAAGAACTGACCAAACAGTATCCGATCGTTTCCATCGAAGACGGTCTGGACGAATCTGACTGGGACGGTTTCGCATACCAGACCAAAGTTCTGGGCGACAAAATCCAGCTGGTTGGTGACGACCTGTTCGTAACCAACACCAAGATCCTGAAAGAAGGTATCGAAAAAGGTATCGCTAACTCCATCCTGATCAAATTCAACCAGATCGGTTCTCTGACTGAAACTCTGGCTGCAATCAAGATGGCGAAAGACGCTGGCTACACTGCAGTTATCTCTCACCGTTCTGGCGAAACTGAAGACGCTACCATCGCTGACCTGGCTGTTGGTACTGCTGCAGGCCAGATCAAAACTGGTTCTATGAGCCGTTCTGACCGTGTTGCTAAATACAACCAGCTGATTCGTATCGAAGAAGCTCTGGGCGAAAAAGCACCGTACAACGGTCGTAAAGAGATCAAAGGCCAGGCATAAGTCTGACTTTATCTGATTTAAAAATGCCAGCCTTCGGGCTGGCATTTTTTATGGTTGAGTTACCAGCGACCGGACGCGCCGCCACCGCCAGAAGAACCGCCCCCGCCGCTAAATCCGCCGCCACTTGAGCCACCACCGGAACCGCTGTTGTCTGAATGATAACTTCTACCAGATGCTTTTTTCTGAAGTACACATAAACAGGTAAAGACCATAATGGTGGTGAAAGTAAAAAAGAAGAAAAATACAGCAATGGAAAAAGTTTTATCGGAGAACAGGAATAAATCTAAAAGATAGATTGCTGAAATACAGACACTGCTTTTACATGCGCGACAAAAATTACTGCCTTGATGAAAAAACCAGAAAGGGAAGAACATCACTGCAAATACCCAAAAAATAGCAAAGTAGTAATGATCGCTGGAAGATGCTGATTCACTTTCTGAAGGATTAACCGAATATTGGTGTTGTGAAGTGAGTCGGTTATTCAAAGCGATTATAGCTAACTCTAATCCCTTAGCTAATTTTTGTTGTTTAAATGCGGGTATCATGTTGCTACGGATGATATCTCCAGCCAGAGCGTCGGTTACCTTTTCTTCCAGCCCATAACCTACCTGGATGCGGACAGTGCGATCCGACCAGGCAACAATGATCAGTATCCCATCATTGCGTTTGGCATCTCCTAAACGCCAATTGTCAAAAACTCTTGTAGCATATTGTTCAATAGAATCGTCTCCGGTGGATGGCACTATTAATACAGCGACCTGTGCCCGTGTTTTTTGTGTAATATCCTGCAGCTGTTGTGTTAGTGATTGTTGTTCAGACGTGCTTAAGGTACCAGTAATATCGGTCACCTGTTGGCGCAGCTCCGGCACAGCAATTTGCTGGGCAAGCACAGGAAGGCACCATAAAGTGAGTAGAAAAAGGATTATACGCATAACGATCACCAACGGTCGGATGAACCGCCGCCTCCTGAAGAACCGCCGCCACCGCGGAAAGAATTTTTCGACGAAGAGCGAGAATGAGCATTACGATTCCCCGTTTTCCTGTTGCTTTTATGTCCTGATCCCAGTTTAAGATTGCCAGTAAATTTGGCCACAATGATCAGCAGAACGATGCCAGCAATGGTTATTGGGCCGATAAAATGATCAATTAGCCCAATAATTGTTGAGATGAATGCTATATCTTTATTACTGGCGAATACCAGGCACCATCCCACAACAATTATCAGCAGCACGACAAACAATGAGTTTCGTTCGGATTGAGAAACCTGCTGAGTCGTCTTTTGTTTTTTCACTTTAGCGTTTTTATTTTTTGGGGCCAGCATCATAGGAAATACGCGATACATATGAAAAATTACCGCGATACGCTGCCAGCAGGTTGCTGCGAAAAATAAACTAAAACAAACGAGCGATACCCGCCGAATGATGACATCATCCTGAAAGAAGAAAAACCAGACCATAGGAGTAATCATCGATATCATCCATATGCCAGGCCCGGGACGGCTGGTAAATCGCCAGAGGACAACGATGGCAACGATCATCAGTAATGTCCAGGCAAGACATGGCAGCGAGCGTTGCGGATTAGCAAACAGATGATTGGCTAAAGCATCCAAAGGGCTAAGATTCGCTTTTATATAGGTAAACTGTGCGATGCCTTCAATTCCCTGCGTTAACCCGGAGAAGAGATTATTTTTTTTGAATTCCGGTTGCATATGGTAATGAACAATTTGCGCAGCTTGTTCCGGTGGCAGCATCTCTTTCAGTCCATGCCCAATCTTCATTGACGCCAGCCCTTCCGGCCAAACGACGAGAATTAAGATACCTTCGCCGTACCGCTTCTCTCCAACGGGTTTCCAGTGATATAACCCGTAGCTCTGAGAGGCTGCAAGTTTAATGTTTTTGCCCCCTGTGGTCGGCGTAACCAACACGGCCACCTGGAAGTGGTTTTGCTGCTCGAGAGTCTGTAATTGTTGATTTAAAGCAGTTTGTTCTTCTGTCGTTAATGTCCCGGTTAAGTCAGTTACTGAAGGCAATTGTTCAGCTAACGCCTGGAAACCATATAGCATCAGAAGTAAGAGAAAAATACGCATTTCAATTCCTTTTGTTACCAGCGCCCGGAGGCGCCACCGCCGCCAGATGAACCGCCGCCGCCGCTGAAATTATCATTGTCAAAAGAGGATGAAGAGGAAGATGACGACGATGATGAAGAACGCCAGGAGGCCGAGTTACTTCTTTCGTAACGTGACGGTCGGTTGGCACTACGCATCGAATCCCGAACCTTTTTGCCGAAGGGGGTAAAAGCGATAGCGACAGCCAGGAACGGTGTAGCGAAGCAGAGTAATGTTGCGAGTACTCCCCAGCTTCCGCTGAAACCTGCTATAGGTAAAACAAAGGCCAGTACAATAGCTGTGAAGCAAATTAGTCCCAGCGTTTTGAAATATCCTCTGGCGGAAATAAAGGTCAGTACTATTGCCCAGACTAACAAAGCCCACCAACCGTTAAAGGGCAAAGGGTGATCGGGCGGTGTTATCGTTGCTAAATTATTCCCCGTCAGACGATTATCAATATCGCTTATTCCCTTTTGCAAGCCGCCAGCCAGGTCGCCATTTTTAAATGCCGGAATAATACTGTTGCGAATAATTTTCCCGGACTGCGCATCCGTAATAACGCCTTCCAGTCCGTAACCGATTTCAATACGCACGGTATGATCCTGCCAGGCGACTAACAGTAGAACGCCATCATCGCGGTCTTTATCACCTGGTTTCCAGCTATCGAATACCCGCGTAGCGTACTGCTCGATGGTTTCATCGCCCGTTGTTTCAACCACTAACACGACCAGTTGTGCGTGGCTTTTTTGCGTCAGCTCTTTAATCTGATTGGTCAAAGTATTTACTTCATCGTTCGTCAATTTACCGGTTAAGTCATTCACATACCTGGGTGATTCAGGCACTGGAATTTGTGTGGCAAACACAGATGAACAGAAGAAAGCCATAAGGAAGATAAAAATTCGCACAGGACTTCCCCGCTTAATGAGCATTAGTATTCTGGCTAAAATCTATTGTCGGGGCTTTACTCACAGCGGCGACATCATCCGGCAAATAATTTTTCTTTGGTGTGTAATCCATGACCTTTGCGGTTAACACTGCGGGGAATTTGCGGATAGTGACATTATATTGTTCAATAGCTTTAATATATCTTCCTCGCGCAACGGCAATTCGATTTTCACTTCCTTCGAGCTGTACCATCAAATTTTGATAGAGTTCCTGGGCCTTTAGCTCAGGGTAACGTTCACTAATTATCGTTAACTGACCGAGAGTGCGAGACACCTGCGCCTGAGCTTGTTGCCAGGTTTGTAATTTTTGTTCATCTCCCGGAATTTGCTGAAGATCGCTACTGGCGCGATTAGCCTGGCTACGAGCCAATGTTACGGCTTCCAGTACATCTCGTTCATGGCTGGAATAACCTTTAATGCTGGCGACAAGATTAGGAATAAGATCGGCGCGACGTTGATATTGATTCAATACCTCAGACCAGGAGGCGTTAACCTGCTCATCATAGGTTTGAATATCGTTATATCCACAGCCTGATAAATTGAAAATAAATATAATTGCGATGAATATTCTGAGCATGGTTAAATTCCTTTTAATTAATTCCTTAAAACATAATACGCCGCTTCATTTTATTCTTAATGATCTGAGCCAATTTTTGCATCAAACCTGCCTGTAACAGAATGTTAATAAGACATGATTGTTGTGGCAGGATCTGCAATAATTAACAATTATCCACTTCACAGAGAATGCTATGCAGTACCCGATTAACGAGATGTTCCAGACCCTGCAAGGTGAGGGTTACTTTACCGGCGTCCCCGCCATTTTTATTCGTTTACAGGGATGTCCGGTTGGCTGTGCCTGGTGCGACACCAAACACACCTGGGAAAAGCTTGAGGATCGGGAAGTCTCCCTTTTCAGCATTCTGGCGAAGACCAAAGAGAGTGATAAGTGGGGGGCGGCGAGCAGTGAAGATTTGCTGGCTGTCATTGGCCGTCAGGGATACACCGCGCGTCATGTGGTGATTACGGGTGGTGAGCCTTGCATTCATGATTTGCTGCCACTGACTGACCTGCTCGAAAAGAACGGTTTTAGCTGCCAGATCGAAACCAGTGGTACTCATGAGGTACGCTGCACACCGAATACCTGGGTTACCGTATCGCCAAAGCTGAACATGCGCGGCGGCTATGAAGTGTTGTCACAAGCCCTGGAGCGAGCTAACGAAATCAAACACCCAGTTGGACGCGTACGTGATATCGAAGCACTGGACGAATTGCTGGCGACGCTGACCGATGATAAACCGCGAGTCATTGCACTTCAGCCAATTAGCCAGAAGGAAGATGCTACGCGTTTATGTATCGATACCTGCATTGCGCGCAACTGGCGTTTGTCGATGCAGACACATAAATATTTGAATATTGCCTGATTTGATTATTCATCATTAATATTTAACGTTCAGGATGAAAATAATCGCCCCGTTTTACAGGGGCGATGCAAGATAGTGACGGGATTATCGGTAGCGTTTTTGTAGACTGGCAGGAAGATAACGCTGTAATGGGGATGGCGTTTCACCTTCAATCAGTTGCGAAATAAGTTCAAAGCAGTGAAAAGCAAGTTGGCGATTATCCTGTTGTATTGTGTCGATTCTTACCGAAAGTGAATCATACAAGTAATGATCATCAAAACTCGCCAGGTGTATTTTACTGTCGAGTAAATTATATTGGCTCATATAGCGCAGAACGCCTTCCAGTAATCCACAAGCGGCAGTGAATAAGGCTTTAGGGGGACGTCCTAAACGAGCGCATAGCGCGGCAAACATTTCATAGCCTGAGCTCGGATGATAATTACCGTGAATAATCCATTCAGGTTGTAGCGTTACTCCGGCTTGCTGCAAGCCTTGTGTAAATCCTTCCAGTCGATCGCGAGTCGGTGACAAACGGGGTTGTCCGCCCAGAAAATAGAATTCATCCGGGTGACTCCGTGCAATATCTGCCACCAGAGCGGCGGTGGGAGAAACAGAGTCAGTAATGACCAATGGCAATGTACTGCCGTTCATGTGGCGATCGAACAACACAACAGGTAATTGCTCGCTAAGTTTTTGATAGTCATTATCATGCAGCATACTGGATGCGACGATTAACCCATCAACTTGGCGGGCAATCATATTGTTCACCACCATTGTTTCCTGTGAAGGATTTTCATCAGTACAGGATATGAGGAGCTGGACGCCCGCTTCCCGACACAATGTTTCCAGTTCATGGGAAAATACTGCAAATCCGTAGTTAGTGATTTCAGGAACGACGAGACCAATGGTATGACTGCGGTTGTCCCGTAATGAGCGGGCATGAATGCTGGGCTGATAATGCTGCTGTTGGGCAATACTCAGCACACGCTCACGCGTTTCCTGCGCAACACGTAACTCTTTGCCACGACCATTGAGAACCAGACTGGCGGTTGCTTTCGACACTCCCGCCAGTTCAGCAATGTCTTTAATAGTAACGCGTTTGGTTTTTCTCACGACGAGGATCCGTAATTCAAAACCCTCATTCTACCATGCAGGCGCGTAGCGACCAGTAGCGTAACGTGACGTCAGACTCACCCTGTAATATCAGCGAAGCTGGATGATGGGGAAAATAACGATTACTCATTACACCTTCACCATTATTGATGAATATCTCTACGCTGGAACTGTCACAGAGAATCTTCAGTGACGTTACGCTTCCTCGCCAGTAACGAGTTAATTTCTCTTGCCCTGCAAGGCTTCTCCTCTGTAGTTGAATACCATCGTCATTAAGATGCAGTGCCAGCGCATTGCCAAAATTCAGATACAGCTCACCCGACGGAATGATGTCCATTTCCAGGCGTTCAATTTCGACATGCGGCGCATGATCCGCTTTTCCTTGCCAGAAGTGTTCAGCTTCACGCAGTTGCGCGAGTTCCCTGATTGGCATCTGAAACAATTTTCCCTGCTGGAATGAGAGTTCGCGAAAACAGGTCATTTGATGCTGCCAATGATGCTTTCTGGTTGGCTGCAACATCTCTTCGCCATCAGGAACCCCCATCCAGCCGACCAGCAATCGTCGCCCGTCCGGGGCTTCCATCGTCTGTGGTGCATAGAATTCAAATCCCGCATCCAGCTCTGAGAAAGCGCCATGCGTAAATTTGCCTGTCTCGTAATCAAACTGTCCATGTAGCCAGGCGCAGGGATAAGTATTCAGATAGCGCTCATGTTCGCGCACCATTCCCTGGGGGCAACAGAGGAGAATGTATTCACCATCAAGGGCGAAAAAATCAGGACATTCCCACATGTATCCTGCGTTATCTATTTCATTCAGACCGTTACCAGCAATTTCTCCATGAAAAGACCAGGTATAGAGATCGACAGAGGAATACAGCAGCACTTTCCCCCGTTTCTCTTTATCTTGCGCGCCAAGCACCATGTACCATTGGCTGTTGTGCTTCCAGACTTTTGGATCACGAACATGTCCGGTGTAACCATCAGGTAACGGTATGACAGGGCCTAGTTTATCAAACCCGCCCTGGTTATTTTCGGTGGCCAGGCATTGCCATGCCGTTCTGCTGCCATCATCAAACTTAACATTACCGGTATAGCAAAGTGTGAGAACGCCCTGATTATTAACCGCGCTTCCTGAGTAACAACCATTACGGTCGTACTCTTTATCGGGCATTAGCGCTAATGGTTCATGCTGCCAGTGCAATAAATCCGTCGAACTCCAGTGCCCCCAACATTTGTACTTATGATCACAAGCCAGTGGATTCCATTGATAAAACAGATGATAGCGTCCTCCAGACCAACAAAAGCCATTTGGATCGTTCATTAGTCCGGTGACTGGAGCGAGATGCCAACAAGGATAGTGGGCATCTGCCAGTGCTTTGGACTGACCTTTCATCACTGCCTGTAAAATCGCGGGCATTTGTGAAGGCATCGACATTACTCCTCGTCCGTTTTGTATTTGAGTAATAAAGAGAGGCTAAAAGCGACAGCGAAAGCAATCACCATTCCAATAATATAATTAACCAACGATGTTGGCTGAACGATTGCCATGCCGGGTATTGCGGTCAGACCAACGGCAGTCATATAAACGTGAACAGAGACAACCCAGGCACCGCCGGCAGCGCCACCAATTAAGGCCGCAATAAAAGGTTTAACAAAACGAAGGTTGATACCAAAAATAGCGGCTTCAGTAATCCCTAACATTGCGGAAAAGGCCGAGGGTAGGGTGATTGCTTTAATTTTTGTATCTTTGGTTTTAAACCATACCGCCAGACATGCACCGCCTTGCGCAACGTTTGCCATTGCCCAAATAGGCAGCAGGAAATTAACACCGATTGCAGGGTTACCTAAAAGTCCTGCTTCAATTGCGTGGAAGCTATGATGAATACCCGTAATAACAATCGCTGAATATAGCCCGCCGAATAACAACCCTGCTAACCAGCCTGCGTGTGCAATCAGCGTGCTGAGAACGAAAGAGATACCGTCACCTAACGCTCGTCCTGCCGGACCAATAATCAAAAGAGCGATAAAGCCAGAAATGACGACAGTCAGAAATGGCGTCAGAATGAGATCCAGAGCATCAGGGATAAACCTGCGTAACTGTTTTTCCACTATGCTCATAAACCATACTGCCAGAAGCACGGGGAAAACCGTTCCCTGATAGCCAATCATGGCGATTTCAAAACCGAAGAAGTTCATTGTCTGAAATCCCGCAGCAACGCCCCAGGCATTTGTGAGTGCCGGGTGAGTCAGAATCCCTCCTAATGTCGCGCCAAGATAAGGATTTCCACCAAATTCACGAGCAGCAGTAAAGCCAATAAGGATGGGGAGAATAATAAATGCGGCTGAACTGCACATATCCAGCAGGATATAAATCGCATTATCGGCATTCACCCAGCCATATGTTTTCACCATTCCCAGGAGCCCCATTAATAAACCAGAAGCAACAATGGCTGGAATGATGGGGACAAAAATATTAGAAAGTAGCCGTGCTATTCGCTGAAAAGGATTGAGTTTTTGAGCGGCGAGTCGAGCGGTATCTGCTTTACTGGATTCGCTAATACCTGCAACCTGAATAAAGGCAGCATAGACTTTATTAACCACGCCGGTGCCAAAGATGATTTGCATTTGCCCTGAATTACGAAAACAACCTTTCACTCCATCAATCTGGCCAATGGCATGTTGATCGGCAAGTGTGTCGTCAACCAGTACCAGCCGTAGGCGAGTGGCGCAATGTGCTGCACTGGCGATGTTCTCCTTACCACCTAATAAAGGAAGCAACGATTGGGCGATTTTATCGAAATCCATATAACCCTCTAATTCATTGTTATTTCAGTAAAAGCCTCACATCCGTGAGGCTGTCTGGTATTAAAACCAGGTTTCCATTTGGACACCAAAATTCCACTCTCCGCCAGTATTGAAACCACTGCTGCCGAAAGCGTCATTGCTGGCAAAATCATCAAGTTTGCTGCTCCAGTCCATCCAGGTGGCAAACAGGCGAAGCTCCGGACGGCTAAAGAAATTATTGATATCGTTAGCTTTTAGAGTTGGAGCAAAGGTGAGTTTATAGAAGCTGCCGTTTACGGCGTTGTGGTTTTGATACCCCTTTGGCTTCAGATCCATATATTGATAGCTACCCTCAAAGGCCAGAGCAAAATTCTGTGTTACCTCTTTGATCAGACGTGTATTGAAGGTCACCCATTCGTAGCTATCGCCTTTGACGTAACGATCTTTACTGCTTTGTGCGAGAATTGCTGGCGCAACATACCAACCGCTTCCCAGAGGTGTTGTGCCGTAAGATGCGAAGCGCCAGGTATTCGCCTCAGACAGCAGAGCGCCATCGGAGCCAATCCCTTTGACTTCCGCACCCAGGCCATGGCCATATAGCAGTGCTGTTTTTGCCGTCCCTTCACGCAGGCCATAGAAAGTGTCATTGTGCAGACCAACTAACGCATGTACGCCAGTATTTGCAGCATCAGTTTGAATGAGATCACCATTGGCATCTTTTCGATCATCATTATCTTTTGCCCGTAATCCGCTAACCATCAACTGGAAGGGGCCTGCATAATGATTCATGGTGAGGATGTAGTTCTGAACGTTATTGTCGATATCATCAAGATCGCCGAAATTACGTCCGTAGAGAGAAAAGTTACTGCGGAATGTATCGTTCCATTTTACGTCATAGATACCGCCGCCCGTTCCCGCTAAAAATACGACATCGGAGTCTAACCAGTGAATATCAAAATTGTCGCGATCAAAGCGTTTACCAGCCCAGACAGTACTGTCTTTGAATGCTCCGGTAAAACTTGGTAATGCGCCCAGTTCGGCAAAAGCCTGTCGGATATTCAGGTTACTGGAGCCGCCAGTCCAGTCGTTGTAATCTCTTTGTCCGTCAGCCAACATTGCTTTAAAGCGTGTGGTCGCACCGTTATCCAGTGTTTGTTTATGTTCTACATTTAACTCGACATAGGTATCGGCTTCATTTCCCAGACGGCCAACAGCTCCACCAGTTTCACCTGCGGGAGTCAGATACGGCCCACTTTTGCTACTGGAAGCGGCATCATTCATCAGTAACCCGGAACGGGCATAGCCATGAAACTCAAAACCACTGTTTTCTGCGGATTTCTGTTCGAGCTGAACTGTTCTCTGTGCTACTTCTTGAGTTGTTAGCTGATTTTGTTGTTGTGTTTCAGCCAGTTTCTGAACCTGTAATTCAGCTGTTTTGGCCCTTGCTTCTGCCGCCTGGGCGCGGGATTCCGCATTTTTTAAACGTTGTTCCAACGCCGCCAGTCGAGATTCGATACTGCTAATATCCGTTTGCGCATGTACCGTTGTAGCACCGGTCAGCAAAGCAATTAACACTGCCAAAGTTGTTTTTTTATACATAATTTGTCGCGTCCCATCAGAGAATTATAAAAATTGCTAAAATGCTAAACCGGTTTAGGTATTGATAATAAAGCTGACTTTTTAGCCAGAGCAATTATTTTCGCTAAACCGATTTAGTAAATGTGACAGGCACGACAAATCGGGTTACAGATACAACAGCAGGATCACTATTGTGAAGGGAGATCGTGTTGTCGGGGTAAGGCGGTCATCGCGCCTTTAGCCGTGGTCGCCAGAGCACCACAAATCTGAGCTTGTGCAATGATTCGTTCAAGCTGTCTGGTATTTGTTGGTATTCCAGAATCAGCCAGACCTGCAAGTAATCCAGCGACAAAAGCATCTCCTGCCCCGGTCGTATCGACGACAGAAACAGGTTTGGCGGGATAGTGGATAAACTGCCCCTGAAAATACACAAGTACGCCATTTTTTCCTTGTGTGATAAGCAATAAAGTCAACGAATAACGTTGTACTAATGAATATGCGCCTTGCTGAACCTGGCTTTCGCCACTGATGAATAGCAACTCTTCTTCGGACAATTTAGCGATATTCGCCAGCGAAAGCGCGCGATCAAGGTATTTTCTTAATAGCGCTTCACTCTGCCAGAGATCGCTGCGGATATTGGGATCAAAACTGATGTTTCCGCCAGCCTGACGTATTTTCTCCATAGCCAGAAATGCGGTACTTCGGGAAGGTTCTGCACTGAGCGCAATGGAACAAAGATGGAGCCATTCACCCGGCCCAAATGTAGGAAGGTCATCAGGTTGTAAAAAAAGATCGGCACTTGGGCGTACCATAAAGGTAAAGTTTCTTTCTCCTTGCTCATCAAGTCCTACAGCCACAATTGAGGTGCGATGTTGAGGATCAAGAGACATATAACGTGTATCAACATTTTCTTTACTCAGTGTCTGATACATAAAGCGACCGAAAGGATCATCGCCAACTTTGCCAATAAAGGCACTTTCCCCCCCCAGCCTTGCGATACCGACTGCAACATTAGCAGGCGCCCCACCAGGACACTGTAGTAGTCTCCCCTGGCTTTCGGGTAATAAATCAACAACCGCATCACCGAGTACCCATACTCTTGTGCTCATAAAGGCTCCAATATACTAACTGCTAAACAAATTAAATCGGTTTAGCAATTAAAGCATAAACGCTGCTCAGGAGAGAACAATATTCAGCAGTGGTTACCCGGTATTTTGTAGTGGAAACGTGAATATGCCGGGATTAATCATCTACCCGGCACTGTTTATCTCACTTACGCATTCGACCAGCTCTGGATCGAATCCGCATTCCCCAATTCCCCATGCATCACTTCATACGATTTTTTCAGGATCACATCAGTATGTTTGGTTAGGTCTTTGAAAATGCCTTTATTCATCGCGTCGTAGCGTTTGGCATTGCTCTCAATCGGTATGAAGATATCTTTCACGCGAACCATTTTATCGACAGCCGTTGTGTAATCCGGGTATAGCCCCAGACCTACCGCCGTATTGATCGCAGCCCCCAGACTTGCACAACCGTTAATGGCGTTTCGGCGTGCCGGAAGGTTGAACACGTCGGCAAAAATCTGCATAAACAGATCGCTGTTCGAACCGCCGCCAGTAATGATCACATGCTTTGCAAAGTGATTCATTTCATGACACATATTGTCGTAATTATTCTTCAGCGTCAGCGCCACGCTTTCCAGTATCGAACGATATATCCATGCGTAATCCATACTGGAATCAAAGCCGATCATAATTCCGCGTTTGTACGGTTCCCACGGATTGGTCAGCCAGTCCAGCACCGTCATCAGCCCATTACAACCAGGTGGCACGCAAGACGCTTTTTTGTTGAGCAAATCTTCCGGTGAAAGATCCTGTGCTTTGGCATCCTGAATTAACGACTCGCCTAACATGTCGCGCAGCCAGCTCACCGTCCACATGCCTTTGCGAATACCGTAACCTTCATACAGCAATGTTTGCGGAATAGAAGACATAATCGGCCAGTACGCGACCGGATCTTTCGGCAGTGCTTTGCCGTTCATCATCAACGCGATATAGGTGCCAAGAGAAATTACCGCCGTTTCATCATCCAGTAACCCGGCTCCCAGAGCTTCTACCGGTTTATCACTGGTGGTACAAACAACCGGCAGCCCAGCCGGGAAATGTGTCGCCAGCGCAGCTTGTGGTGTGATATGCCCAAGAACAGTGCCTGGCATTTGCACGTCAAAAAGCATCTGGCGGGGGATATTAAACTTTTCCATTACCGCGGCATTTTCGCTCCATGCCCAGCTCTTATAATCCACCGGCCACTGACCAAAATAGTTGGCGATATTGTCTTTAAACTCGCCGGTTAAGCGATGTGTCAGATAACCCGAAAAAGAGGTGACATAGGCCACGTCAGGATTAGTGTGTTCGTAAGGGCGTGTAACGCGTGCATCCTGCCAGCTAATCAACGGCGCGGCTGGCGTACCATCGGCTTTCAATAACGCACGGCAGCAACGGATTGAGCCCAGGCCAATGCCGACAATATCTTCTTTATTTCCGGCAAACTGGCTCATCAAATCGTGACTGGCAAAACATAGTGATGCCCATAAATCGTCGTCAGGATGTTCTGCGGTATCGGCATCTGGCGTGTGCATCGGCTGCAATAAGCCTTTGCCTTCGCAAACCACATTACCTTCCAGATCGTACATCACCACTTTTGTGCTCTGACTTCCGCCATCAATCCCTATGATGTATTTTTTCGACATGATTTTTCTCCTGTAATTTTCCTGGCTTACTTGCTGCTAGCCATTGCGGGGGCGCTATCAGCAGTACGAATTTTTTGGAACAGCAAAAAGGTAAAGATGATCACCATGCCAAGCGCCGCCATGCCCATTAGCCACATGTTGCGGTAGGCTTCTGCAGCGGGCAGGGTGTCTTGCCAGTAGCCGATAATCGGTTAAACGAAGACATCCGGCAGGAATCCAATCACCGAACAAATACCTACCGTGGTGCCCATAATGTAAGACGGTGTTCTCGCTTCGCCAGGGCAGGCCCAATACAGCCCGCGTGAGGCGTAACAGGTGAATCCCAGTAATAAAATCAAGCCAATCCCCATCGCGACCGATTGCGGGTTAGAGTTCGTGACGAGCAGGGCTGTCAACGCCAGCAAACCGATGATGGAAAGGATTTGGACCACGCGGGTAGGGGATTTCACTTTACTGTAGGTGGTGATAATGCCGCCAAGTGGGCCGCACAGCGCGCGGAAGATTTTGTTGATCACAATCCCCATGTAGCTCGCCGCCACCAACGACATGCCGTACATTTCGGTCAGATAGTTGGTGGAGTAACTCAGAATGGCGTAGATGGTGAAGACACCAAAAATCACCATGCTGCAATACCAGGTGGTGCTGATGCGCAAAACGGCCAGGATGTCGCTAAGCTGGAATGACTGTTTTTCTTCGTTATTGGCACTGCGCAGATTGTTGTTATCGCTAACAAAAAACCAACACAAAATGCCCAGCAGAATGTAAACCACACTATAGATAATAATGACCGTTTTCAGGCTGGCGCTGTCATCCGGTGCAAAGCGAGAAAAGACCCACATGGTAAACACCGCCAGCGACATTACACCGACGCCGCGCAGCCCTTCCATCCAGCCCATAATTTTCCCTTGCTCGCTATGATCGCCCAGCAACGATGCGGCTTTAATCGACACCGACCACAGCATTAAAATCGTCGTTATCGCAAAGGCGACCTGAATACAGAGCATTACCCACAGCGGTGGATATGTTGCCATTAACAGACCCAGTAATCCGGTAATGATCATCGCGGAAGTAATCATTTTGCGATGTGAAAATTTATCGGCAATAACGCCGCTAGGGGCATAGAAAATAATGGCCGCAATACCAAAGGTACTCATTATTAAACCTATCTCGGTATTGCTGAATCCCATAAATTTTGCCATGGGAATTTGATAAATATAACGTAAATAAGCCAGGTCGAAACTAACGCCGCCGCTAAAACTAATTATCGCGAGGGTTATCCAACGGCGATATGAGTTGTGTTGCATATCGTATTCCCATTTGTAATAGACAAAAAAAGAGAAAAGTAAGCCGCCCTTTCAGGTGGATTACTTTTCTCAGGTCTCTAGTAATTGCAATAAGAAATAACATGGAAAGCAGAGGTGTTGTGTGAGAGTAATCACGCTTCTGCTTTTTTAAATTATTTGACAATACGAACATCACACTGTGATTACGATCACATTAGCAGTTATGTCCTTATGCTAAAAATTATCTCCAGTTACCAGAGATAATGAGAAAGGTAACTTCCCTCTCGCGGGGGAAGTTACCTTTCTTTTTTTTTGCCTTACGGAAATTGGAGCTAACTATGTCAATCGAATCTCTCAATGCGTTCTCAATGGATTTTTTCTCCCTGAAAGGTAAAACAGCAATTGTTACCGGCGGGAATAGCGGTTTAGGCCAGGCATTTGCCATGGCGTTGGCCAAAGCTGGCGCAAATGTCTTTATTCCTAGTTTCGTCAAAGATAACGGCGAAACAAAGGAAATGATTGAAAAACAGGGTGTCGAAGTTGATTTTATGCAGGTGGATATCACCGCAGAAGGCGCGCCGCAGAAGATTATCGCTGCCTGCTGTGAGCGCTTCGGTACCGTCGATATTCTGGTTAACAATGCCGGTATTTGTAAGCTGAATAAGGTGCTGGACTTTGGTCGTGCCGACTGGGACCCGATGATTGACGTGAACCTGACCGCCGCATTCGAGTTAAGCTACGAAGCGGCAAAAATTATGATCCCGCAGAAAAGCGGTAAAATCATTAATATCTGTTCATTGTTCTCTTACTTAGGTGGTCAATGGTCACCTGCTTATTCTGCCACTAAACATGCTCTTGCCGGATTCACCAAAGCCTATTGCGATGAATTAGGCCAATATAATATTCAGGTGAATGGTATTGCTCCTGGTTATTATGCAACCGATATTACGCTGGCGACCCGTAGTAATCCAGAAACTAACCAGCGTGTTCTTGATCATATTCCGGCAAACCGTTGGGGTGATACTCAGGATTTAATGGGTGCAGCCGTATTCCTCGCAAGTCCGGCATCGAATTATGTCAACGGACATTTATTAGTGGTTGATGGCGGTTATTTAGTGCGCTAATTCATAACGGTGGTTTCTGTTTTCTCTTATTAATAACTATTCCATTTTTATTATCAGGAAGGAATTACTATGTCTTTATCTCGCGTAGCGATTGTCGACCAGCTAAAGGAAATTGTTGGTGCAGATCGCGTAATTACCGATGAAACAGTATTAAAGAAGAACAGTATTGACCGTTTTCGTAAATTTCCGGATATTCATGGCATTTATACTTTGCCAATTCCGGCAGCGGTCGTAAAACTCGGTTCCACAGAACAAGTATCCCGTGTGCTGAATTTTATGAATGCGCACAAAATTAACGGTGTGCCACGTACCGGTGCTTCCGCCACCGAAGGTGGGCTGGAAACCGTTGTGGAAAACTCGGTGGTGCTCGACGGCTCCGCCATGAATCAAATCATTAATATTGATATTGAGAATATGCAGGCCACGGCGCAATGTGGCGTTCCGCTGGAGGTGCTGGAAAACGCGTTGCGTGAAAAAGGTTACACCACGGGGCATTCTCCGCAGTCAAAGCCGCTGGCGCAGATGGGCGGCCTGGTGGCGACCCGCAGTATTGGGCAGTTTTCCACACTCTACGGCGCAATCGAGGATATGGTCGTTGGTCTGGAAGCGGTGCTGGCAGATGGCACCGTCACACGCATTAAAAACGTGCCACGTCGCGCGGCTGGCCCGGACATTCGTCATATCATCATCGGCAACGAAGGTGCACTGTGCTATATCACTGAAGTCACAGTGAAAATCTTCAAATTTACGCCGGAAAACAATCTCTTCTATGGCTATGTGCTGGAAGACATGAAAACCGGCTTCAACATCCTGCGTGAAATCATGGTGGAAGGGTATCGTCCGTCGATTGCTCGTTTGTATGATGCTGAAGATGGCACCCAACACTTCACCCATTTTGCCGACGGCAAATGCGTGCTGATCTTTATGGCTGAAGGTAACCCTCGCATTGCGAAGGCGACGGGTGAAGGGATTGCTGAAATCGTGGCGCGCTACCCGCAGTGCCAGCGCGTGGACAGCAAGCTGATCGAAACCTGGTTTAACAACCTGAACTGGGGACCGGATAAAGTAGCTGCCGAACGTGTGCAGATCCTCAAAACCGGCAACATGGGCTTTACCACTGAAGTGTCCGGCTGCTGGAGCTGCATTCACGAAATCTACGAAAGCGTTATTAACCGTATTCGTACCGAGTTCCCGCACGCCGACGACATCACCATGCTGGGCGGTCACTCCTCTCATAGCTATCAGAACGGCACCAACATGTACTTCGTCTACGACTACAACGTCGTTGACTGTAAGCCGGAAGAGGAAATCGACAAATACCACAATCCGCTCAACAAAATCATCTGCGAAGAAACCATTCGTCTCGGCGGTTCGATGGTGCACCACCACGGTATCGGTAAACATCGCGTTCACTGGAGCAAACTGGAACACGGCAGCGCGTGGGCGTTGCTGGAAGGGCTGAAAAAGCAGTTCGATCCTAATGGCATTATGAACACGGGTACTATCTATCCGATTGAAAAATAATGTGTCAGGCAGCGTTCCGCGATGACGGGGCGTTGCCTTTTCGGCTTCTCAGGCGAGAAGCCGTTCTTATTACCGGACAATGAAGGGGTAAAGATGAACACTTCACCGGTGCGAATGGATGATTTACCGCTTAACCGTTTTCACTGTCGAATTGCTGCGCTCACTTTCGGCGCACACCTGACCGACGGTTATGTCCTCGGCGTTATTGGTTACGCCATTATTCAGCTTACGCCCGCCATGCAACTGACGCCGTTTATGGCGGGAATGATCGGCGGCTCGGCGTTACTTGGTTTGTTTCTTGGCAGCCTGGTTTTGGGGTGGATCTCCGACCATATCGGGCGGCAAAAAATCTTCACCTTCAGTTTTATGCTGATTACGCTCGCTTCGTTCTTGCAATTTTTTGCCACCACGCCAGAGCATCTTATTGGATTGCGCATTTTGATCGGCATTGGTCTGGGAGGCGATTACTCAGTCGGTCACACCTTGCTGGCTGAATTTTCCCCGCGCCGCCATCGCGGTATTTTGCTGGGCGCATTCAGTGTGGTGTGGACCGTAGGCTATGTGCTGGCAAGTATTGCCGGACATCACTTTATTTCCGAAAGCCCGGAGGCCTGGCGCTGGCTGCTGGCATCAGCGGCGTTACCAGCCTTGCTGATTACGCTGCTACGTTGGGGCACGCCGGAATCGCCACGCTGGCTACTGCGCCAGGGGCGTTTTGCAGAAGCTCACGCTATCGTTCATCGCTATTTTGGCCCGCATGTTTTACTGGGCGATGAAGTGGCAACGGCGACCCATAAACACATCAAAACCTTGTTCTCTTCGCGCTACTGGCGGCGCACGGCGTTTAACAGCGTCTTCTTTGTCTGCCTCGTAATCCCATGGTTTGTGATTTATACCTGGCTGCCAACTATCGCCCAAACTATTGGTCTGGAAGATGCGTTGACCGCTAGCCTGATGCTTAATGCGTTGTTAATTGTGGGCGCGCTGCTGGGATTAGTTCTGACGCACCTGCTGGCACATCGCAAATTTTTGCTGGGAAGTTTTTTGCTGCTGGCGGCAACGCTGGTCGTGATGGCCTGTTTGCCTTCCGGCAGTTCATTAACCCTGCTGCTTTTTGTTCTCTTCAGCACCACCATTTCGGCAGTCAGTAATCTGGTGGGCATTTTGCCTGCGGAAAGTTTTCCTACTGACATTCGCTCGCTGGGCGTCGGTTTTGCCACCGCCATGAGTCGACTTGGCGCGGCGGTAAGTACTGGCCTGCTGCCGTGGGTGCTGGCGCAGTGGGGAATGCAAGTCACCTTATTGCTCCTGGCGGCAGTGTTGTTGGTTGGTTTTGTTGTGACCTGGCTATGGGCACCAGAAACCAAAGCACTCCCGCTGGTGGCGGCGGGAAATGTAGGAGGTGCGAATGAACATTCTGTTAGCGTTTAAAGCCGAGCCGGATGCCGGAATGCTGGCGGAAAAAGAGTGGCAGGCGGCGGCTCAGGGTAATAGCGGACCGGATGTTTCGCTACTGCGAAGTTTACTCGGTGCTGATGAACAGGCTGCCGCCGCGCTGCTGTTGGCGCAGAGAAAAAACGGTACGTCGATGTCTTTAACCGCGTTGAGCATGGGGGATGAACGGGCGTTGCACTGGCTGCGCTATCTCATGGCTCTTGGGTTTGAGGAAGCTGTAGTGCTGGAGACGGCGGCAGATCTGCGCTTTGCGTCGGAATTTGTCGCTCGCCATATTGCCGAATGGCAGCGTCAGAATCCGCTGGATCTGATAATTATCGGCTGCCAAAGCAGCGAAGGGCAGAATGGACAAACGCCATTTTTGCTGGCGGAAATGCTGGGCTGGCCCTGTTTCACCCAGGTGGAGCGTTTCACTCTCGACGCGCCGTTTATCACCCTCGAACAGCGTACTGAACATGGGTTGCGCTGTTGCCGGGTTCGCTTGCCTGCGGTGATTGCCGTGCGCCAGTGTGGTGAAGTGGCCTTGCCAGTACCGGGAATGCGCCAGCGAATGGCTGCGGGGAAAGCAGAAATTATCCGTAAAACTGTTGCTGCCGAATTGCCAGCGATGCAGTGTCTGCAACTGGCAAGAGCAGAGCAACGACGCGGAGCGACGCTGATTGATGGGCAAACGGTAGCAGAAAAAGCGCAAAAGCTATGGCAGAACTATTTACGCCAAAGGATGCAGCCATGAATATCGCAATTGTGACAATAAATCAGGAGAATGCCGCAATAGCAAGCTGGCTGGCGGCACAGGATTTCAGCGGTTGTACCCTGGCACACTGGCAGATTGAACCTCAGCCCGTAGTGGCGGAACAGGTGCTGGATGCGCTGGTGGAACAGTGGCAGCGAACGCCAGCGGACGTTGTTCTCTTTCCGCCGGGAACGTTTGGTGATGAACTGTCGACCCGGCTGGCCTGGCGTTTACATGGTGCAAGCATCTGCCAGGTGACTTCGTTAGATATTCCAACCGTAAGCGTGCGCAAATCCCACTGGGGAAATGCGCTAACGGCGACGCTGCAAACAGAAAAACGCCCGCTATGCCTTTCGCTGGCACGTCAGGCGGGAGCAGATAAAAACGCCACGTTGCCCTCTGGGATGCAGCAACTGAACATTGTCCCCGGCGCGCTTCCAGACTGGCTTATCAGCGTCGAAAACCTGAAAAATGTTACCCGTGACCCATTAACCGAGGCCAGACGTGTGCTGGTGGTGGGACAGGGCGGAGAGGCAGATAACCAGGAAATCGCTATGCTGGCAGAAAAGATGGGAGCCGAAGTGGGCTACAGTCGGGCACGAGTGATGAACGGTGGCGTTGATGCCGAAAAAGTGATTGGTATTTCCGGACATCTGCTGGCACCTGAGGTGTGTATTGTTGTTGGCGCTTCCGGCGCAGCAGCGTTAATGGCGGGCGTACGCAATAGCAAGTTTGTGGTGGCGATTAATCATGACGCCAGTGCAGCGGTATTTTCACAGGCAGATGTTGGCGTGGTTGATGACTGGAAAGTGGTGCTGGAGGCACTGGTGACAAACATTCACGCAGATTGCCAATAACGTGCTGCCGGATGATCCTGCCTATGGTTCTGGGCTGGGGACTTGTAGGCCTGATAAGACGCGTCAAGCGTCGAATCAGGCGCTGAATGTCGGATGTGGTGTGCAGCCTACAAATCACAACAAATTCAACTTGTTACGATTATCCCGTCAAAGCAATTTTTTCGCTAACGTCCAGACCCCAGTATTCGTGGTGGAAAGCGCCACAACACCCGCGTTAATCGCATTACGCGCATCTTCTTCATCGCACACCAGCCCGCCAGCAATCAGCGGTTGGCGGATTTTCTCCGTCACCCAGCCCAGCACTTTAGGCATGCAGCCTGGCAGGATCTCAATACAATCCGGATTCGATTGCGCAACTTGCTTATCAATGTTGTGAAACGAAATCGAATCAACAATAAACAGTCGATGAATACAGAAAAAACCTTCCGCTCTTGCTGCTTTCAGCATTGAGGCTTTGGTACTGATAATTCCGTCCGCCTCGGTTACCAGTTTCAAAAACTGAATCACCACTTCTTTATTTGACGCGCCTTCCAGCAAATCAACATGAATAAAAGCATATTTCCCGGCGTTCTTAATCTTTTTAACGATATTACTAATGGTGCAGATATTGCCGTACAACACGGAAATAAACTGGCATTCAGAGTCGATTGCCAGTTGCAGGCTGGCATTATCTTTAACGGCAGCAATCACCGGATTCTGGCGGAGCAGGTGTAAGAGGGGCATAAATTATCCTTATTATTTATCCAAAGCGGTAGGTGATGCCGAATCCGGAAGGCGGATAGCGCCACTGTTGTAGTGTTGATTCGTCGCACAGCAAACGGCAGGTGCCACACTCCAGGCAGCCGTGATAATCAACGCGTAAGTCACCTTCAGGTGTGAGCGAAAAAAGACCTGCTGGACAGGCGTTAATCAACCGTTGTGCCGTCTGGCGCTCAACGGAGTCAGCCGGAACAATGTGCGGCGCATCGGCAGCGCGCCAGAGATTACGGGCTACAGACATCGCAGACTCCTGATAACATCGCCCGTCAGATGCCACAAGCCGTGACGACGTAAATGACGCCAGAGCAATTGGCGCAGCGGTGGAACAGGTGTATTCCCCTGATCCCATAAATCACGGGAAATATCCTGCATTAACCCAGGCCACACCCGATACCAGCCAGGGCGTTGCAAAAGCGCCGGAACATGCTGATAACGCTGTAGAACATCCCACAGCAGGCTGCGCTCTACGTTGTGATGATAAAGCGGAAACAGATTTTGCGGCTCGCGGTGCTGGCAGGCGCTTATCAGCGTTTGTGCCGCCGCCTGCGCGCCAGTTAGCGCCATATCCATACCGCGCACGGAAATTCCGGTATTGACGCAACTGCGCAACGCATCGCCCACCAGCAGCCAGCCGTTACCGGCGTATTGCACCGGCATACTGCGCAGGCCACCTTCTGGCACCAGATGCGCACCATACTCCAGTGATTCCGTGTTTTTGATAAGCGGGCGCACTGCCGGATGCGTTTTAAAGCGAGCCAGCAGCTCGCTTGCCGGAACACGACTTTGCGTAAGGGAGGAGAGCGGGCAAACAATCCCTAACGAGAGCGTTTGTTGATTAGTATAAAGAAATGCGCCGCCGGGTAAGTCATCACAGATTCCGCCGCTGAACAGCAACGCTGCGCCTTCGTTATTCTCCAGATGAAAACGTTCTTCAATAGCGGATGGTTCCAGCGTCAGCACTTCTTTGATCCCCAATGCCATCGCTTCGCCAGCAGGACGAGTCACTAACCCGTGGCGTTCCGCCAGGACGCTGTTGGCACCTTCTGCCAGCACCACATAACGGGCGCGAAGAATATCGTCACCACAAATGACACCACACACCCTGCCGTTTTCTTCATACAGTGCATCTACCGTCGCACCGGGGATGCATTCGACACCTTCTTTTTCGGCTTCGGCAACCAGCCACGGATCGAATCGTGCGCGTAATACACTCCAGGATTCACCGCCGGGCAGTAAGCTGGAAAACGTCGTTGCGCCATCTGGCGTTAACAGAGAAAGACTTTCGTGAGTGATGCGTCGTTCAAGAGGCGCGGTCAGGTGAAATTGCGGGAGGAGTTCCGCGAGCGCATGGGTGTATAGCCGCCCGCCGGAAAGATTTTTGCTGCCGGGAATCTCCGCTCGTTCCAGTAACAAAACGGATAAACCCGCTCGCGTGCAGCGTAACGCGCAAGCGGTGCCAGCAATACCGGCACCGATAATAATAATGTCGCAGTCGTCTTCCATGTCATGCCCCAGATATCCAGAACACAACACCCTAACATAGCGTTACTTAAGGGAAATTGACCGCCGACACACTCTTATCATTCGCCGCGATAGATACAACCTGCGGTGCAGGTTTCTTTTACCATCACCGCACTTAACAGCGGCACAACGGGTTTAACCTGATCCCAAATCCATTTTGCTAAAACTTCGCTGGTTGGGTTTTCCAGACCTGGAATATCATTGAGATAATGGTGATCGAGGCGCTCATAAGTTGGTTTAAACGCCGCTTTCAGTTCAGCGAAATCGATAATCCAGCCCGTATGCGGATCGACTTCCCCGGTAATTTCCAGTCGCACCATAAAGGAATGCCCGTGCAGGCGACCACATTTATGCCCTTGTGGGACGTGCGGCAAGCGGTGAGCGGCTTCGAAGGTGAAATCTTTAAATAACGTGGTGGACATCATAATTTCTCTACATGACGATAAAACCGCCGTAGAGTACCGGAAAGGCTGTTTTTTCGCATTATCTAAAACGACTTTGTTGCGCAAAATCGCTGATTTATCTTATTGATGGGCAATATTCATTTGTTTTTCATTGGGTTGGTTAATCTATTTTGTTGTTAAAGACTATTGCTAAAACAGGTTAGTCGATTTGGTTATTAGTTATCGCTATCCCGTCTTTAATCCACACCGTTTACCCCGTTAACCTTACCTTCTCTTCTGTTTTATGGGCGCTGACAGGGCGCAGAAACAGCTTTGCTTACTGGAACATAACAACGCATGACGACACAGGTCCCACCTTCCGCGTTGCTTCCGTTGAACCCGGAGCAACTGGCACGCCTTCAGGCGGCCACGACCGATTTAACTCCTACCCAGCTTGCCTGGGTTTCTGGCTATTTCTGGGGCGTGCTCAACCAGCAGCCTGCTGCGCTTGCAGCGACGCCAGCGCCCGCCGCAGAAATGCCGGGTATAACTATTATCTCCGCCTCGCAAACCGGCAATGCGCGCCGGGTTGCTGAAGCATTACGCGATGATTTATTAGCGGCAAAACTGAACGTTAAGCTGGTGAACGCGGGTGACTATAAATTCAAACAAATCGCCAGCGAAAAACTGCTTATCGTGGTGACGTCAACGCAAGGGGAAGGGGAACCGCCGGAAGAAGCCGTCGCGCTGCATAAGTTCCTGTTCTCCAAAAAAGCGCCAAAGCTGGAAAACACCGCGTTTGCCGTGTTTAGCCTCGGCGATAGCTCTTATGAATTTTTCTGCCAGTCCGGGAAAGATTTTGACAGTAAGCTGGCGGAACTGGGCGGTGAACGCCTGCTCGACCGTGTCGATGCCGACGTTGAATACCAGGCTGCTGCCAGCGAGTGGCGCGCCCGCGTGGTTGATGCGCTTAAATCGCGTGCGCCTGTCGCGGCACCTTCTCAATCCGTCGCTACTGGCACGGTAAATGAAATCCACACCAGCCCGTATAGCAAAGACGCGCCACTGGTGGCGAGCCTCTCTGTTAACCAGAAAATTACCGGGCGTAACTCTGAAAAAGACGTTCGTCACATTGAAATTGACTTAGGTGACTCTGGCCTGCGTTACCAGCCGGGTGACGCGCTGGGCGTCTGGTATCAGAACGATCCGGCACTGGTGAAAGAACTTGTCGAACTGCTGTGGCTGAAAGGCGATGAACCTGTCACCGTCGAGGGCAAAACGTTGCCTCTGAACGAAGCGCTACAGTGGCACTTCGAACTGACCGTCAACACCGCCAACATTGTTGAGAACTATGCCACGCTTACCCGCAGCGAAACGCTGCTGCCGCTGGTGGGCGATAAAGCGAAATTACAGCATTACGCCGCGACGACGCCGATTGTCGACATGGTGCGTTTCTCTCCGGCGCAACTGGATGCCGAAGCGCTGATTAATCTGCTGCGCCCGCTGACCCCGCGCCTGTATTCCATCGCCTCCTCGCAGGCGGAAGTCGAGAACGAAGTGCACGTTACCGTTGGTGTGGTGCGTTACGACGTGGAAGGCCGTGCCCGTGCCGGTGGTGCCTCCAGCTTCCTCGCGGACCGTGTGGAAGAAGAGGGTGAAGTCCGCGTCTTTATCGAACATAACGACAACTTCCGCCTGCCAACCAATCCGGAAACCCCGGTGATCATGATTGGCCCTGGCACCGGCATCGCGCCGTTCCGTGCCTTTATGCAGCAGCGTGCTGCCGACGAAGCGCCGGGTAAAAACTGGCTATTCTTTGGCAACCCACACTTTACGGAAGATTTCCTCTACCAGGTGGAATGGCAGCGTTACGTCAAAGAAGGCGTGCTGACGCGCATCGATCTCGCCTGGTCGCGCGATCAAAAAGAAAAAATTTACGTACAAGACAAACTGCGCGAACAGGGCGCAGAGCTGTGGCGCTGGATCAATGACGGTGCCCACATTTATGTCTGCGGCGACGCTAATCGCATGGCGAAAGACGTTGAGCAGGCACTTCTGGAAGTGATTGCCGAATTTGGTGGCATGGACACCGAAGCGGCGGATGAATTTTTAAGTGAGCTGCGCGTAGAGCGCCGTTATCAGCGAGATGTCTACTAATGAGCGAAAAACATCCAGGGCCTTTAGTGGTCGAAGGAAAACTGACAGACGCCGAGCGCATGAAGCTTGAAAGCAACTACCTGCGCGGCACCATTGCGGAAGATTTAAACGACGGTCTGACAGGCGGTTTTAAGGGCGATAACTTCCTGCTGATCCGCTTCCACGGCATGTATCAGCAGGATGACCGCGACATTCGCGCCGAACGTGCTGAACAGAAGCTGGAGCCGCGCCACGCGATGCTGCTTCGCTGTCGTCTGCCGGGTGGGGTGATTACCACTAAACAGTGGCAGGCGATCGACAAATTTGCCGGTGAAAACACCATCTATGGCAGCATTCGCCTGACCAACCGCCAGACATTCCAGTTCCACGGCATTCTGAAAAAGAACGTCAAACCGGTGCATCAGATGCTGCACTCAGTCGGTCTTGATGCGCTGGCGACCGCCAACGACATGAACCGTAACGTACTCTGCACCTCGAACCCTTACGAGTCGCAACTGCACGCGGAAGCATATGAATGGGCGAAGAAAATCTCTGAACATCTGCTGCCTCGTACCCGCGCGTATGCGGAGATCTGGCTCGATCAGGAAAAAGTCGCCACTACTGATGAAGAGCCGATCCTTGGTCAGACCTACCTGCCGCGTAAGTTCAAAACCACGGTAGTGATCCCGCCGCAGAACGATATCGATCTGCACGCCAACGACATGAACTTCGTGGCGATCGCCGAAAACGGCAAGCTGGTGGGCTTTAACCTGCTGGTGGGCGGTGGGCTTTCCATTGAACACGGCAACAAGAAAACCTACGCCCGCACGGCGAGTGAGTTTGGCTATCTGCCGCTGGAGCATACGCTGGCGGTGGCGGAAGCCGTCGTGACAACTCAGCGTGACTGGGGTAACCGAACCGATCGTAAAAATGCCAAAACCAAATACACGCTGGAGCGCGTAGGGGTTGAGACGTTTAAAGCGGAAGTTGAACGTCGCGCGGGGATCAAATTCGAGCCGATTCGCCCGTATGAGTTTACCGGACGCGGCGATCGTATTGGCTGGGTTAAGGGCATTGATGATAACTGGCACCTGACGCTGTTTATCGAAAATGGTCGCATTCTTGATTATCCGGGACGTCCGCTGAAAACCGGCTTGCTGGAGATCGCGAAGATCCACAAAGGTGATTTCCGCATTACGGCGAACCAGAATCTGATCATCGCCGGAGTGCCGGAAAGCGAGAAAGCGAAGATCGAGAAGATCGCCAAAGAAAGCGGGTTAATGAATGCCGTCACGCCGCAGCGTGAAAACTCAATGGCCTGCGTGTCATTCCCGACTTGCCCGCTGGCGATGGCGGAAGCGGAACGTTTCCTGCCGTCTTTTATCGACAACATCGATAATTTAATGGCGAAACATGGTGTCAGCGATGAGCATATCGTGATGCGTGTAACAGGCTGCCCGAACGGTTGTGGTCGCGCGATGCTGGCGGAAGTGGGTCTGGTGGGGAAAGCGCCGGGTCGCTACAACCTGCATCTTGGCGGCAACCGCATTGGGACACGTATCCCACGGATGTATAAAGAAAACATCACCGAGCCGGAAATCCTGGCGTCGCTTGATGAACTGATAGGGCGCTGGGCGAAAGAGCGCGAAGCGGGTGAAGGCTTCGGCGACTTTACGGTGCGTGCGGGCATCATTCGCCCGGTGCTCGATCCGGCGCGCGATTTGTGGGATTAACCATCAGCCCGGTCTTGTTGGCCTGATAAGATGTGTAAGCGTTGCATCAGGCAAGGCAAACAGTGAGGAACTTATGTCCAAACTCGATCTAAACGCCCTGAACGAACTGCCAAAGGTAGACCGGATTCTGGCGCTGGCGGAAACTAACGCCCAACTGGAAAAACTGGACGCTGAAGGCCGCGTAGCCTGGGCGCTGGATAATCTGCCCGGTGAATATGTACTTTCTTCCAGCTTTGGCATTCAGGCGGCGGTGAGTCTGCATCTGGTGAATCAGATTCGCCCGGATATTCCAGTGATCCTCACCGATACCGGCTATCTGTTCCCGGAAACCTACCGCTTTATTGACGAGTTAACGGATAAACTCAAGCTCAACCTGAAAGTGTACCGTGCTACCGAAAGCGCCGCCTGGCAGGAAGCACGCTACGGCAAACTGTGGGAGCAGGGCGTTGAAGGCATTGAAAAGTACAATGACATCAACAAAGTCGAACCGATGAACCGGGCGCTGAAAGAACTGAATGTGCAAACCTGGTTTGCTGGCCTGCGCCGTGAACAATCCGGCAGCCGCGCCAATTTACCGGTGCTGGCAATTCAGCGTGGCGTATTTAAAGTGCTGCCGATTATCGACTGGGATAACCGAACTATTTATCAGTACCTGCAAAAACATGGCCTGAAATATCACCCATTATGGGATGAAGGATATTTATCGGTGGGCGATACCCATACAACCCGTAAATGGGAACCCGGCATGGCGGAAGAAGAAACGCGTTTCTTTGGCTTAAAAAGGGAATGTGGATTACACGAAGGGTAAATATTGCCGGATAAATTAAACGCCTCTGTCAGAAATGATGGGGGCGTTTTTATTTTGCGAGCAGCATTCCAGCATTTAAACGAGAACGTCGCAGGGAGAATTAACAGGTATAGAATGGCATTGGGTGCTTGAGGCTGTCTGGCGTTAAGCATTCGCGAGGTTCCAGATGGACAAAAGCCCCAGGCGATATTTCTATCAACCTGAGGCCTACGTTCGAACCTAAGCAATTCGGATGTTAGTCTCTTCTTTGCAGGGAGGCAAGACATGCTGACAAAATATGCCCTTGTGGCAATCATCGTACTGTGTTGTACAGTACTGGGATTCACGTTGATGGTAGGCGACTCGTTGTGTGAGTTGAGTATCAGAGAACGTGGTATGGAGTTTAAGGCAGTTCTCGCTTACGAATCGAAGAAGTAGCCACCACGCGGGGTAAAACCCCGCGTACTGAATTGTGATGGTTTGGTCTCCTGCACCCTTTTTTATACTCTGTTTCTGGTGGCATTGATTTCCTGCAGGCAAGGGAGTAATCATTTCAAACCCATTAAGATGCCTTCGCCAGCTCCTTCACCAACGGTAGCATTATCCGCATAACATCACGGCAGCGACGTTCTATTCTTCCAGGAAGTGCCTTATCAATATGCTGTTGATTATCCAGTCTTACGTCATGCCAGCTATTTCCCGCAGGGAATGCGGCTGTTTTTGCGCGTTGCTGATAACCATCCTTATTGCCAAGATTCCAGTTAGTCGCTTCCACCGAAAGTACAGCAATACCGGCTTTGTCGAATATTTCTGCGTCATTACAACACCCGGTGCCTTTCGGATAGTTTTTATTCAAACCTGGATTTGTGGTGGCGGCAATTCCATGGCTGCGGGCAATTGCCAGCGCCCGGTCGCGCGTTAATTTCCTTACTGCTTCAGGTGTTTTTACGCCACTGTTGAAATACAGCTTATCGCCAACAATTAAGTTATCGAGATTAATCACCAGCAGCGTATTTTTCTTTTCGGTGTCACTCATCCGCTTGAGTAAATTCTCAGCGCCTAATTTTCCTTCCTCTTCGCCGCTGGTCGCCACAAATCGAATACCATACTCGGTAGGCGTATTTTTCAGGCGTTCAGCCAGTTCCAGCATGACACCTAAACCTGCGGCGTTATCATCCATTCCTTGTAACGTTAGCCCGCCGAGATTGGCATCGGCGTCAGCATCGCTCAGCGGGGCGTAAGTATCCAGATGCGCCATAATGATGATCTGCTGCGGCGCTTTGCCTTCATGAGCGGCAATCACCGTACTTCCCGTCACGTTATGCCAGCTCTTGCGATTATCGCGGGCGGTATAAATATACCGACTATTAAATGTCCGAATATCACTGCGATAACCCATTTGCTGAAACTGTTGACGAATATAATCGGCAGATAACATTTCTGCAGGAGTTCCGGTCATGCGTCCCGGAAAGAAAGTAGCAATATGTCGTGCCTGGGTATTAGCAAAATCGCCAGGTTTAGGTGACGAGGCGTGTACGGGGAGAATAAAGCATACGCCGAGCGCCAGGGCAGCGGTACGGTGGCGCAATGCGGAAAACATAGTGAGTCCTTAAATACCATGCAAATTTTTTTACCGCCATAGTATGAAACTGCCGCTGCGCTAAAACAATTTCAAATCTTCCTAAACGCCCGAAATCCGGTGCCTTAAGCACTTTTTGATATTAGCTTTGCCAAATCGTTATTCCGTTAAGGAACTACTCATTCTAATTGGTAATTTCATTCGTTCTCTTACGCTCCCTATAGTCGAAACATCTGATGGCAAGAAAATAGCGGTATTGCAAAGGAACGGTTATGGATCAAAAACGACTTACCCACCTGCGGCAACTGGAGGCGGAAAGCATCCACATTATTCGCGAGGTGGCTGCAGAATTCTCAAATCCGGTGATGCTCTACTCTATCGGTAAAGATTCCAGCGTCATGCTGCATCTGGCGCGCAAGGCGTTTTATCCAGGTACGCTGCCTTTCCCGTTGCTGCATGTCGATACCGGCTGGAAATTCCGCGAGATGTATGAGTTCCGCGATCGTACGGCGAAAGCCTACGGCTGCGAGCTGCTGGTGCATAAAAACCCGGAAGGCGTGGCGATGGGGATTAATCCATTCGTACACGGCAGCGCGAAACATACCGATATTATGAAAACTGAAGGCCTGAAACAGGCGCTGAACAAATACGGTTTTGATGCCGCCTTCGGTGGTGCGCGCCGTGACGAAGAGAAATCCCGCGCTAAAGAGCGAATCTACTCTTTCCGTGACCGCTTCCATCGCTGGGATCCGAAAAATCAGCGCCCGGAGCTGTGGCACAACTACAACGGGCAAATTAACAAAGGCGAAAGCATCCGCGTCTTCCCGCTCTCTAACTGGACCGAGCAGGATATCTGGCAATACATCTGGCTGGAAAATATCGACATTGTTCCGCTGTATCTTGCTGCGGAACGTCCGGTTCTGGAACGCGACGGTATGTTGATGATGATTGATGACAACCGTATCGACCTGCAACCGGGCGAAGTGATTAAAAAACGGATGGTGCGTTTCCGCACACTGGGCTGTTGGCCGCTGACCGGCGCGGTGGAGTCAAATGCGCAAACACTGCCGGAGATCATCGAAGAGATGCTGGTTTCCACCACCAGTGAACGTCAGGGCCGCGTAATTGACCGCGACCAGGCGGGGTCTATGGAGCTGAAAAAACGTCAGGGGTATTTTTAAGATGAACACCGCACTTGCACAACAAATCGCCAATGAAGGCGGCGTCGAAGCCTGGATGATTGCGCAACAACATAAAAGCCTGCTGCGTTTTCTGACCTGTGGTAGTGTCGATGACGGCAAAAGTACCCTGATTGGTCGCCTGCTACACGATACCCGCCAAATCTACGAAGATCAGCTCTCATCGCTGCATAACGACAGTAAGCGTCACGGCACCCAGGGCGAAAAGCTGGATCTGGCACTGCTGGTGGACGGCCTGCAAGCTGAGCGCGAACAGGGCATCACTATTGATGTGGCCTACCGCTATTTCTCTACCGAGAAGCGTAAATTTATTATCGCCGACACCCCAGGGCACGAGCAGTACACCCGCAATATGGCGACTGGAGCATCGACATGTGAACTGGCGATCTTACTGATCGATGCCCGTAAAGGCGTGCTCGATCAAACCCGTCGTCACAGTTTTATCTCCACACTGTTGGGGATCAAACATCTGGTCGTGGCGATCAACAAAATGGATCTGGTGGATTACAGTGAAGAGACGTTCACCCGTATTCGTGAAGATTATCTGACTTTTGCCGGGCAGCTGCCGGGTAATCTGGATATCCGCTTTGTGCCGCTCTCCGCACTGGAAGGCGACAACGTGGCTTCGCAAAGTGAAAGTATGCCGTGGTACAGCGGTCCGACACTGCTAGAAGTGCTGGAAACCGTGGAGATCCAGCGAGTGGTGGATGCTCAGCCAATGCGCTTCCCGGTGCAGTACGTTAACCGTCCGAATCTCGATTTTCGTGGCTACGCCGGAACGCTGGCATCCGGTCGCGTGGAAGTCGGGCAACGTGTCAAAGTGCTGCCCTCTGGTGTGGAATCAAACGTCGCGCGGATCGTGACCTTTGATGGCGATCGCGAAGAAGCCTTTGCCGGAGAAGCGATCACCCTGGTGCTGACGGATGAGATCGACATCAGCCGTGGCGATCTGCTGCTGGCGGCAGACGAAGCGTTACCGGCTGTGCAGAGCGCGTCGGTGGATGTGGTATGGATGGCGGAACAGCCGCTTTCCCCGGGCCAGAGTTACGACATCAAAATTGCCGGTAAGAAGACGCGTGCTCGTGTTGATGGCATTCGTTATCAGGTTGATATCAATAACCTTACCCAACGCGAAGTTGAAAACCTGCCGCTGAACGGCATCGGCCTGGTAGATCTCACCTTTGACGAGCCACTGGTGTTAGATCGTTATCAGCAAAACCCGGTTACCGGTGGGCTGATTTTTATCGATCGCCTGAGTAATGTGACCGTAGGTGCCGGTATGGTGCACGAACCAGTTAGCCAGGCAACTGCTGCGCCATCTGAATTCAGTGCATTCGAACTGGAATTGAATGCCCTGGTTCGCCGCCATTTCCCGCATTGGGGTGCGCGCGATTTACTGGGAGATAAATAATGGCGCTGCATGACGAAAACGTCGTCTGGCATAGCCACCCAGTAACTCCGCAACAACGCGAACAGCACCACGGTCATCGTGGTGTTGTGCTGTGGTTTACCGGCCTCTCTGGTTCCGGTAAATCAACCGTCGCGGGGGCGCTGGAGGAGGCGTTACATAAACTTGGCGTCAGTACGTATCTGCTGGATGGCGACAACGTTCGCCACGGATTATGCAGCGATCTCGGTTTTAGCGATGCCGACCGTAAAGAGAATATCCGTCGCGTCGGTGAAGTGGCGAATTTGATGGTTGAAGCCGGACTGGTGGTGCTGACCGCATTTATCTCGCCACACCGCGCCGAACGCCAGATGGTTCGCGAACGCGTAGGAGAAGGGCGCTTTATCGAAGTGTTTGTCGATACGCCGCTGGCGATTTGCGAAGCCCGCGATCCAAAAGGTTTATATAAGAAAGCGCGTGCCGGTGAACTGCGCAACTTTACGGGAATAGATTCCGTTTACGAAGCGCCTGAATCGGCAGAAATTCATCTCAATGGTGAACAATTAGTAACAAATTTGGTACAGCAATTATTAGATCTGTTGAGACAGAACGATATTATCAGATCCTGAGACACCGCCGGGTTTCCATGCCCGGTTCGTCAAAGTAACAGGATCAGATATGCGTAACAGCCACAACATTACATTAACAAATAACGACAGCCTTACTGAGGTTGAAGACACCACATGGTCGCTGCCAGGCGCTGTGGTTGGTTTTTTATCGTGGCTGTGCGCGTTGGCAATTCCGATGTTGATTTATGGCTCTAACACGCTGCTCTTTTTTATCTACACCTGGCCTTTCTTTCTGGCGCTGATGCCCGTCGCAGTGGTGGTGGGGATTGCACTGCATTCATTGATGGACGGAAAGCTACGCTACAGTATTGTTTTCACTCTGGCGACGGTTGGCATTATGTTTGGTGCGCTGTTTATGTGGCTACTGGGTTAATTGTTCTTTCCTCTCTATTCTGTTCATAATTCAATCCGTAACTAATAATGAGATTATGTTCTGCACGCCCTGGGTATACGTAACAATGGACAAATGTGGTACATTTGCCCACGTTGTCGCGGTATCCCCAACAGAGGATGTAGAGTCGTCTTCGGATGCATGGGATGAAGATGCCGTTTTTCAGGGGGCAGGATGGGTAAACTAACGCTGCTGTTGCTGGCTATTCTGGTCTGGCTACAGTATTCGCTGTGGTTCGGTAAGAACGGTATACATGACTATACTCGCGTCAATAATGATGTGGCGGCACAGCAAGCTACAAACGCGAAACTTAAAGCGCGAAACGATCAGCTTTTTGCCGAAATTGACGATCTCAATGGCGGCCAGGAGGCGCTCGAAGAGCGTGCGCGTAATGAACTCAGCATGACCAGGCCGGGCGAAACGTTTTATCGTCTGGTGCCTGACGCGTCAAAGCGCGCACAGTCTGCGGGGCAAAACAATCGATAAATCAGCCCGGGAATTAACATGGCAACCACTCATTTGGATGTTTGCGCCGTGGTTCCGGCGGCCGGATTTGGCCGCCGAATGCAAACGGAATGTCCTAAGCAATATCTCTCAATCGGTAATCAAACCATTCTTGAACACTCGGTGCATGCGCTGCTGGCGCATCCCAGGGTGAAACGTGTCGTCATTGCCATAAGTCCTGGCGATAGCCGCTTTGCACAACTTCCTCTGGTGAATCATCCACGAATCACGGTTGTTGATGGTGGTGAAGAGCGTGCCGATTCCGTGCTGGCAGGTCTGAAAGCCGCTGGCGACGCGCAGTGGGTATTGGTGCATGACGCCGCTCGTCCTTGTCTGCATCAGGATGACCTCGCGCGATTGTTGGCGTTGAGCGAAACCAGCCGCACGGGAGGGATCCTCGCTGCGCCGGTGCGCGATACGATGAAACGTGCCGAACCGGGCAAAAATGCCATTGCTCATACCGTTGATCGCAACGGCTTATGGCACGCGCTGACGCCGCAATTTTTCCCTCGTGAGCTGTTACATGACTGCCTGACGCGCGCTCTAAATGAAGGCGCTACCATTACCGATGAGGCCTCGGCGCTGGAATATTGCGGTTTTCATCCGCAACTTGTTGAAGGCCGCGCGGATAACATCAAGGTAACGCGCCCGGAGGATTTGGCGCTGGCCGAATTTTACCTCACCCGAACCATCCATCAGGAGAATACATAATGCGAATTGGACACGGTTTTGACGTACACGCCTTTGGCGGTGAAGGCCCAATTATCATTGGTGGCGTACGCATTCCTTACGAAAAAGGGCTGCTGGCGCATTCTGATGGCGACGTGGCGCTCCATGCGTTGACCGATGCATTGCTTGGCGCGGCGGCGCTGGGAGATATAGGCAAGCTGTTCCCGGATACCGATCCGGCATTTAAAGGTGCCGACAGCCGCGAGCTGTTGCGCGAAGCCTGGCGTCGTATTCAGGCGAAAGGTTATGCCCTCGGCAACGTCGATGTCACTATCATCGCTCAGGCACCGAAGATGTTGCCGCACATTCCACAAATGCGCGTGTTTATTGCCGAAGATCTCGGCTGCCATATGGATGATGTTAACGTGAAAGCCACTACTACGGAAAAACTGGGATTTACCGGACGTGGGGAAGGGATTGCCTGTGAAGCGGTGGCGCTACTCATTAAGGCAACAAAATGATTGAGTTTGATAATCTCACTTACCTCCACGGTAAACCGCAAGGCACCGGGCTGCTGAAAGCCAATCCGGAAGACTTTGTGGTGGTGGAAGATTTGGGCTTTGAGCCTGATGGTGAAGGTGAGCATATTCTGGTTAGAATCCTCAAAAACGGCTGCAATACCCGTTTTGTGGCGGATGCACTGGCGAAATTCCTGAAAATTCATGCCCGTGAAGTCAGCTTCGCTGGGCAAAAAGATAAACATGCTGTTACGGAACAGTGGTTATGCGCTCGCGTGCCGGGCAAAGAGATGCCCGATCTGAGCGCCTTTCAACTGGAAGGCTGCCAGGTGCTGGAGTATGCGCGGCACAAGCGCAAGCTGCGTTTAGGGGCGCTGAAAGGTAACGCCTTTACCCTGGTACTACGCGAAGTGAGCAATCGCGATGACGTTGAACAACGTCTGATCGATATTTGCGTAAAAGGTGTACCGAACTACTTTGGTGCCCAACGTTTTGGGATTGGCGGTAGCAACTTGCAGGGTGCGCTGCGCTGGGCGCAAACCAATACTCCGGTGCGCGATCGCAATAAACGGAGTTTTTGGTTGTCGGCAGCCCGCAGTGCGTTGTTTAATCAGATTGTTGCTGAACGCCTCAAAAAAGCAGACGTTAATCAAGTTGTTGACGGCGATGCGCTACAATTAGCCGGACGTGGTAGCTGGTTTGTCGCAACCACCGAAGAACTGGCGGAATTACAGCGTCGCGTCAACGATAAAGTGCTGATGATAACCGCCGCATTGCCGGGCAGTGGCGAGTGGGGAACTCAGCGTGAAGCGCTGGCATTCGAACAAGCAGCTGTCGCCGAAGAAACTGAATTACAAACCTTACTGGTGCGCGAAAAAGTTGAAGCCGCGCGCAGAGCGATGCTGCTGTATCCGCAACAATTAAGCTGGAACTGGTGGGATGATGTCACCGTAGAAATCCGTTTCTGGCTTCCGGCGGGAAGTTTTGCAACCAGCGTTGTCAGGGAACTTATCAACACAACAGGTGATTATGCGCATATTGCTGAGTAATGATGACGGGGTACATGCACCCGGTATACAAACGCTGGCGAAAGCCTTGCGTGAGTTTGCTGACGTTCAGGTGGTCGCCCCCGATCGTAACCGCAGCGGCGCTTCTAATTCTCTGACACTGGAATCCTCCCTGCGCACGTTTACCTTTGAAAATGGTGATATTGCTGTGCAAATGGGAACCCCGACCGATTGCGTCTATCTTGGCGTAAATGCTCTGATGCGCCCGCGCCCGGACATTGTTGTGTCCGGAATTAACGCCGGGCCGAATCTGGGGGATGATGTTATTTATTCCGGTACGGTAGCGGCCGCGATGGAAGGCCGTCATTTAGGTTTTCCGGCGCTTGCCGTCTCGCTTGACGGGCATAAACATTACGACACTGCCGCGGCGGTAACCTGCTCAATTTTGCGCGCACTGTGTAAAGAGCCGCTGCGCACCGGGCGTATTCTTAATATTAACGTTCCGGATTTACCCTTGGATCAAATCAAAGGTATTCGCGTGACGCGCTGCGGTACACGACATCCGGCAGATCAGGTGATCCCGCAGCAAGATCCGCGCGGCAATACGCTGTACTGGATTGGCCCGCCGGGCGGTAAATGTGATGCCGGTCCGGGGACCGATTTTGCTGCGGTAGATGAGGGCTATGTTTCCATCACGCCGCTGCATGTGGATTTAACTGCGCATAGCGCGCAAGATGTGGTTTCAGACTGGTTAAACAGCGTGGGAGTTGGCACGCAATGGTAAGCAGACGCGTACAAGCACTTCTGGATCAATTACGTGCGCAAGGTATTCAGGATGAGCTGGTGCTGAATGCACTTGCCGCCGTGCCGCGTGAAAAATTCGTTGATGAAGCGTTTGAACAAAAAGCCTGGGACAATATCGCCTTGCCGATAGGTCAGGGGCAGACAATTTCGCAGCCGTATATGGTGGCGCGAATGACCGAATTACTCGAGCTGACGCCGCAGTCGCGGGTGCTGGAAATTGGCACTGGTTCGGGATATCAAACTGCAATCCTGGCGCATCTTGTCCAACATGTTTGCTCGGTTGAACGGATTAAAGGCTTGCAGTGGCAGGCGCGTCGCCGCCTGAAAAATCTTGATTTACATAATGTTTCAACCCGTCATGGCGATGGATGGCAAGGTTGGCAGGCACGCGCGCCGTTTGACGCTATCATTGTTACGGCGGCACCGCCTGAAATTCCAACTGCGCTAATGACGCAGCTGGACGAAGGCGGGATTCTCGTCTTACCCGTAGGGGAGGAGCACCAGTATTTAAAACGGGTGCGTCGTCGGGGAGGCGAATTTATTATCGATACCGTGGAGGCCGTGCGCTTTGTCCCTTTAGTGAAGGGTGAGCTGGCTTAAAACGTGAGGAAATACCTGGATTTTTCCTGGTTATTTTGCCGCAAGTCAGCGTATCGTGAACATCTTTTCCAGTGTTCAGTATGGTGCCTTGCACGGTAATTATGTCACTGGTTATTAACCAATTTTTCCTGGGGGATAAATGAGCGCGGGAAGCCCAAAATTCACCGTTCGCCGCATTGCGGCATTGTCACTGGTTTCGCTATGGCTGGCAGGCTGTTCTGACACTTCAAATCCACCGGCACCGGTCAGCTCCGTTAATGGCAATGCGCCCGCAAATACCAATTCTGGTATGTTGATTACGCCGCCGCCGAAAATGGGGACGACGTCTACAGCGCAGCAACCGCAAATTCAGCCGGTACAGCAGCCACAAATTCAGGCTACTCAACAACCGCAAATCCAGCCTGTGCAGCCAGTAGCTCAGCAGCCGGTACAGATGGAAAACGGACGAATCGTCTACAACCGTCAGTATGGGAACATTCCGAAAGGCAGTTATAGCGGCAGTACATACACCGTGAAAAAAGGCGACACGCTTTTTTATATCGCCTGGATTACTGGCAACGATTTCCGTGACCTTGCTCAGCGCAACAATATTCAGGCACCATACGCGCTGAACGTCGGTCAGACCTTACAGGTGGGTAATGCTTCCGGTACGCCAATCACAGGCGGAAATGCCATTACCCAGGCCGACGCAGCAGAGCAAGGAGTTGTGATCAAGCCTGCACAAAATTCCACCGTTGCTGTTGCGTCGCAACCGACAATTACGTATTCTGAGTCTTCGGGTGAACAGAGTGCTAACAAAATGTTGCCGAACAACAAGCCAACTGCGACCACGGTCACAGCGCCTGTAACGGTACCAACAGCAAGCACAACCGAGCCGACTGTCAGCAGTACATCAACCAGTACGCCTATCTCCACCTGGCGCTGGCCGACTGAGGGCAAAGTGATCGAAACCTTTGGCGCTTCTGAGGGGGGCAACAAGGGGATTGATATCGCAGGCAGCAAAGGACAGGCAATTATCGCGACCGCAGATGGCCGCGTTGTTTATGCCGGTAACGCGCTGCGCGGCTACGGTAATCTGATTATCATCAAACATAATGATGATTACCTGAGTGCCTACGCCCATAACGACACAATGCTGGTCCGGGAACAACAAGAAGTGAAGGCGGGGCAAAAAATAGCAACCATGGGTAGCACCGGAACCAGTTCAACACGCTTGCATTTTGAAATTCGTTACAAGGGGAAATCCGTAAACCCGCTGCGTTATTTGCCGCAGCGATAAATCGGCGGAACCAGGCTTTTGCTTGAATGTTCCGTCAAGGGATCACGGGTAGGAGCCACCTTATGAGTCAGAATACGCTGAAAGTTCATGATTTAAATGAAGATGCGGAATTTGATGAGAACGGAGTTGAGGTTTTTGACGAAAAGGCCTTAGTAGAAGAGGAACCCAGTGATAACGATTTGGCCGAAGAGGAACTGTTATCGCAGGGAGCCACACAGCGTGTGCTGGACGCGACTCAGCTTTACCTTGGTGAGATTGGTTATTCACCACTGTTAACGGCCGAAGAAGAAGTTTATTTTGCGCGTCGCGCACTGCGTGGAGATGTCGCCTCTCGCCGCCGGATGATCGAGAGTAACTTGCGTCTGGTGGTAAAAATTGCCCGCCGTTATGGCAATCGTGGTCTGGCGTTGCTGGACCTGATCGAAGAGGGCAACCTGGGGCTGATCCGCGCGGTAGAGAAGTTTGACCCGGAACGTGGTTTCCGCTTCTCAACATACGCAACCTGGTGGATTCGCCAGACGATCGAACGGGCGATTATGAACCAAACCCGTACTATTCGTTTGCCGATTCACATCGTAAAGGAGCTGAACGTTTACCTGCGAACCGCACGTGAGTTGTCCCATAAGCTGGACCACGAACCAAGTGCGGAAGAGATCGCAGAGCAACTGGATAAGCCAGTTGATGACGTCAGCCGTATGCTTCGTCTTAACGAGCGCATTACCTCGGTAGACACCCCGCTGGGTGGTGATTCCGAAAAAGCGTTGCTGGACATCCTGGCCGATGAAAAAGAGAATGGTCCGGAAGATACCACGCAAGATGACGATATGAAGCAGAGCATCGTCAAATGGCTGTTCGAGCTGAACGCCAAACAGCGTGAAGTGCTGGCACGTCGATTCGGTTTGCTGGGGTACGAAGCGGCAACACTGGAAGATGTAGGTCGTGAAATTGGCCTCACCCGTGAACGTGTTCGCCAGATTCAGGTTGAAGGCCTGCGCCGTTTGCGCGAAATCCTGCAAACGCAGGGGCTGAATATCGAAGCGCTGTTCCGCGAATAAGTAAGCATCTGTCAGAAAGGCCAGTCTCAAGCGAGGCTGGCTTTTTTTCTTTTGGTACATGGTACATGTTGAACTGTTATCGGATACAGCGTTAAAACTTTATCTGACTGACCAGGGGACGGCACTTTTTAGATGTAGAAGACCGGATAGACGCGTCAGCGTCACATTCGGCAATCATCATTTTAAGCGCGCAGTAATTGTCGCCACGCGTTCACCATATTTCACGGCTGTATCCAGATCGCCCGTAGGGATTTGGTCTGCACCCGCATCGGCTGGAGATTGCACCAGCAAACCGACTGAACCGCCCAGATTGTTTACATCTTCCCTGGTTGACGCAAGCACATTGGCAGGAGCCTGACCTAAACTCACCCACAGACCGCCATGCTGTGAAGCCAGCGTTTGCAGATAGATCAGCGTAACTTGTTTATCGCCATTCAGGCTGGCGCTGTTGGTGAAACCCCCGAAGACTTTATCCTGCCATTTACGTGTAAACCACGCTTTGGAACTGGCATCAGCAAATTTCTTGAATTGCCATGGCGCACCGCCCATATAGGTGGGAGCACCGAAGATAATGGCATCGGCTGCGTCCAGTTTTTCCCACTCCTGCTCAGTGATATTTCCTTCGTTATCAATCGAAATTAAATCTGCATGGGCGCCTTGTGCCACTTTTTCAGCAACCAGTTTAGTGTGACCATATCCTGAATAATAAACCACAGCTATGTTTTGCATATAAATATCCTTTTTACTAATGAATGATTTTTTGAGGCAGGTTTTAAAGATGTAGAGTATTATGCCTTGCAGATATTATTTAAACCATCAAATGATGAACATATTTTTTGAATGAGATAAACATAATATTCGAAGAAAAATGAATCTCCTAACGTAGTAATATCTAAAATAACAGTCTGTTCAGAGATGCTATAAATCAACAACACATTAATAAAGGACTACGTATGCAAGGCATTAAAATATATACAATTCTAGCCTCTTCTCTTATATCTGGTAGTGTTTTTGCTCAAACGGAAATTTCGACTGCAAATTCGTCTACAGTTAATGCAAGTTATGTTGAACCTTCAGCGGAAAAAATAATATCGCCAAGCGATAAACTCAATAACCTTTTTGAAAGAAATATGTCTCAGCCTTATATTTTACAAAAAATTGGCGAGAGAACTTATTATGTTCAACGCTATTTTTATTCCACTACGTTTTATGTCGGAGACAAAGGGGTTTTGCTGTTTGATGCTCCGGAGGGTCGCGGTAAATATTTATTACAGGCAATTCGTGATGTGACTCCATTACCCGTAACAGCGCTGGTTTATTCTCATTACCATGTGGATCACATTGGCGATAGTCCATTTTGGAACGATGAGGCGAAGAAAGAAGGCGTGAATCTGCGTATTATTGCCAGTAAAGCCACTGCTGAAAAAATGCAATTTATGAACAGTCGCTTACCCGTCGCCACTCAGGTTTTAAGTAAAAAAGATGACCAGTTTAAATTTGAAAAGCAGACCATTGAATTACACCGATTTGTTAAAGCAGGACATACCGACGACCATTCTGTATGGTTGCTAAAACAGGAAAAAGTAGCTCACAGCCCGGATCTCCTGAATCCTGACCAACTGCCGATGATGGGCTTCGCCGTATCGGATACGTTGGTTTACCATGACAGTAATTTGCGTCAGGTTGAAATGCTTGACTGGAAATATTTTATTGGCGGGCATGGTAATATTGGTTCACACGATGATTTTAAATTTCAACGCCAGTTTCTTAATGATCTTCGGGATACGACAATTAAAGTCAGAAAAGAAGAAAGTTTTGGTAAATTTATGAATAAAACGGCAAATAATCATGCTGATTTTGCGCGAGCCCAGCGCGAAGCAATTATTAAGAAAGTAACTGAAGTATTACGTCCGAAATATGGCCATATGTATGGCTACGACGCATCTATGCCTGCTAATATCGAAATGGCAATAAGATTGGTCGGTTCTTATTACTAAGATAAAATCAACTTGCAAGAGATTGTAATTATATTGCAAAGTGAAAATTAACCTCGGTAGCGAGATATTACCGAGGTTAATATTGGCATACATTACCCCCTTATCAGGCACTTAAACGATACATCATATCTTATCTGGATTATTAGATGACGAGCCATACGCACCAGGTAATTAAGAATCCGGTAAAACCGAGAATGGTCGTTAACACTGTCCAGGTTTTCAGACCGTCTGCTACCGACAACCCCAGATATTTGGTCACAATCCAGAACCCTGAGTCATTAATATGCGACGCGCCAAGCCCACCAAAGCAGGCTGCCAGCGTCACCAATACGCACTGAATCGGATTTAATCCCATCACCGCTTCTGAGAGTAACCCGCCGGTTGTCAGGATTGCTACGGTTGCTGACCCCTGCGATGCACGCAGCGCCAGTGAAATAATAAATGCGGCTGGTAACAGAGGCAGGTCAATCATTTGTAACATGTTGGCAAGGGCTTTACCGACGCCCGATTCCACCAGCACTTTACCAAATACCCCTCCAGCACCAGTAACCAAAATCACTACCGCCGCAGTGGGAAGGGCAGAGCCCATAATGTCGCTGGTGTGTTGTAAGCTCCAGCCGCGACGTAAAGCCAATAACCAGAATGCCAGCACCAGCGCAATCATTAGAGCTACCATTGGTGAGCCGATCAACTGTAGCGTACCAAGCAGGGGATGCGAAGGCGGCATCAGTGTTGCAGAAACCGTACCCGCCATGATAATCGCGATAGGAATAACAATTAGCGAGGTGACCAGCGCGACGCCCGGTGGATTTATTTTATCGCTTAATTTTGTCGCGCCTTCCTCACTGGCCGGAGCCAGTTGCATCTGTTCCAGTACCTCGACCGACATCGCATATTGGCGCTTATTGATTATTTTCGCTGCAAAATAGCCAACAATCCCTACGGGAATAGAAATCGCAATACCGATGATGGTTAGCCAGCCGATGTCTGCGTGGAGTAACCCCGCTGCGGCGACAGGGCCTGGATGCGGCGGTACCGCCACGTGAACAGTGAGCATGATCCCAGCGACAGGCAGGCCAAATTTGAGTGGTGATATTTTGGCAACCTTGGCAAAACCGTAAATGATTGGCGCAAGAATAATAAAGCCGACATCAAAGAAGACGGGAATACCGAGGAAGAACGCTGCCAGAGTCAGCGCAGCGATAGTTCGTTTGTCACCTAACTTGCGACTGAAATAATTAGCCAGTGACTCTGCACCACCAGAGTGTTCGATCATACGCCCCAGCATAGCGCCCAGACCAATAATAATAGTGACGGAACCAAGTACACCGCCCATCCCAGCGATCATCACTTTACCCACTTCGCCCGCCGGTATACCCGCCGCAAGTGCGACTAACAGGCTGACGAGGAGCAGAGCAACGAATGGTTGTACCTTTGCCTTGATGACCAGTAGCAACAGCATGATTACGCCAGCTAACGCAATGCATAACAATGTAATTGTGGACATGGGAAACCCTGTCTGAAAGTTATAGTTAACCTACCCCATCCGTAGATGGGGGGATGTATGGGTACGTTGTAATTAGGGATTGAGCGAATTAGCGCCAGGCGTCAAACCAGCCAAGCCCTTCTTCGGTGAGGCCACGAGGTTTGTATTCACAACCGATCCAGCCCTGATATCCCACTTCATCGAACAGGCGGAACAGCCACGGATAGTTGATTTCTCCATCGTCCGGTTCATGTCGATCAGGTAGTCCGGCAATTTGTGCGTGCGCATATTTCCCGGCGTAGTCGCGGATTAAATGTGTCAGGTTGCCATCTACTTTTTGCGCATGGAAAGTATCCAGTTGAATAAACACGTTATCTCGCGCAACCTCTTCAACAATAGCCAGTGCCTGATACTGGCTGGAGAAGAGATAATGAGGCTTAACGCCGGGGCTGAGTGCTTCAACCAATATTCGCTTGCCGTGTGGCGCAAAGCGGTCGGCAGCGTAGCGGAGATTATCAATAAATACTGCCCGGTACCGTTCAGCATCTTCGCCAGCGGGCACGACGCCTGCCATCACATGGACTTGTTCACAATTGAGCGCCAATGCATATTCCAGTGCCAGGTCGATGTCTGCGCGTGCTTCGTGCTCACGTCCGGGAAGGGCGGATAATCCCCATTCTCCCGCATTAATATCTCCGGGAGCGGTATTGAACAGCGCCAGTGTCAGATGGTTTTGCACCAGTTGCTGCTGGATTTGCTGGGTGGAGTAGTCATAGGGAAACAGAAACTCCACAGCATCGAACCCGGCTTTTCGCGCTGCGGCGAAGCGTTCAATAAAAGGCACTTCGATGAACATCATGGATAAATTAGCTGCAAAACGAGGCATTGCATTAACTCCTTAATTCCGCAATTTCACCTGCGGTCAGATAACGGATCGGGCGGTCACCGAGAATAAAAATCAGCTTTGCCGTTTCCTCCAGCTCTTCCATATTGTTGGCGGCTTCTTGCAGGCTTTCACCGCAAACCACTGGGCCATGATTTGCCAGTAAAAAAGCCTGATTGTCTGCTGCCAGTTCCGCCAGATCCTGTGCGATGCGTTTATCGCCCGGTCGGTAATAGGGCACCAGCGGGACATTACCCATCCGCATCACCACGTATGGTGTGAACGGCCGAATAACGTTATTGCTGTCCAGCCCTTCCAGGCAGGAAAGCGCCGTCGACCACGTACTGTGCAAATGCACTACCGCTTTACAGCGCGGATTGTTGCGATACAGCGCCAGATGAAAGAGCACCTCTTTCGAGGGTTTGTCACCACTTAACCATTCGCCATCCGCGGTGACTTTGGAAAGCCGCTGCGGATCGAGATTGCCCAGGCATGAACCTGTCGGTGTCGCCAGTAAATTCCCGTCAGGTAAAAGCAGCGACAGATTGCCAGCCGAACCGGTTGCATATCCGCGCTGAAAGAATGAACTGGCAATCCGCGTCATCTCCTCTCGCAAAGACTGCTCTACTTTTGCGAAATCGCTCATGATAAAAACTCTCTTTGGGCTCGTGAAAAAAAGGCTTCATCACCGAAGTTGCCAGATTTAAGGGCGAGTGAGACAGGCTTATCCAGTGCGTTTACCCACGGCACGCCGGGGGAAATGGTTGGGCCAATATGAAAACCTTTTATGCCCAGGCTCTGTGTGACTACGCCGGAGGTCTCACCGCCTGCGACAATAAAGCGTGTCACGCCTTCCGCTGCTAACCGCGCCGCTAGTTGAGAAAACAGAGTTTCTACTGCCTGACTGGCTTTTTGTGCACCGTATTGCTGTTGAATTGCTGCCAATGCGTCAGTGCTGGCGGTGGCAAAAACCAGTGGAGCAAGTACACTTTCCTGGCCCAGAACCCACTCTGCCAGCTCGTGTGCATAAGCGGCCAGAATTTCGGTTGAGAGGCAGCGTGCCACATCAACCTCACGGGCTGGTGCAATTTGACGGTAATGTGCCACCTGGCGGTTGGTCATTTGAGAGCATGAACCGGAGAGCACTACGCCGCGCCCAGCGAGCGGACGCCCTGCTTCGCGAGCCTGGTTACCGTTTTCTTGCGCCCACTGCCGGGCCAGGCCAATCGCCAGACCAGAACCGCCCGTTACCAGTGGGGCATCGCGCAAGGCTTCCCCCTGAATTTCCAGATGGTGTTCGGTCAGCGCATCAAGCACCGCGTAGCGATAGCCCTCTTGCTGTAAGCGAGCCAGCTCCTGACGAACGGCTTTCACACCTTGTTCGAAAACATGTGCTGAAACGACGCCGCAGCGCCCTGTGGATTGCGATTCAACCAGACGGGGAAGATAGCTGTCGGTCATGGGATTTACCGGGTGATGGCGCATCCCGGATTCGGCCAGCAGTTGATTCATTACGAACAAATACCCCTGATAAACCGTACGTCCGTTGACTGGCAGGGCCGGAGAGAAGACCGTAAACGGTGTGTCGAGAGCATCCATTAATGCATCGGTAACTGGGCCGATATTCCCTTTCGCCGTACTGTCGAAAGTAGAGCAGTATTTGAAATAGATCTGTTTGCAACCTTGCTGTTGCAACCAGCTCAGAGCCGCCAGCGATTGCTGTGTGGCTTCAACCACCGGACAGGAGCGCGTTTTCAGGCTGATCACCAGTGCGTCGATTGCTTCCGGCATTTTACCTGTTGGAACACCGTTAATTTGTACCGTTGGTAGACCGTTTTCCACCAGAAAACTGGCGATATCCGTCGCGCCGGTAAAATCATCGGCGATAACGCCAATCTTGATCATGATTTCGCTCCCGGTAGAGTGATGCCAGAGAAAATCTTGATAACTGCGCTATCGTCTTCTTTCCCGTAACCCGCGTTACTGGCGCTGGTGAACATATTCAATGCTGTTGAGGCCAATGGCAGCGGGAAGTGCAGGGCTTTGGCGGTATCGGCAACCAGACCAAGATCCTTAACAAAAATATCGACGGCTGAATGCGGGGTGTAATCGCCATCCACCACATGACGCATCCGGTTTTCGAACATCCATGAATTTCCGGCGGCATTGGTCACGACGTCATACATCACATCCAGCGGGATCCCCGCACGGGCTGCAAGCGCCATCGCTTCGGCTCCGGCAGCAATATGTACGCCCGCTAACAACTGGTGGATAATTTTTACGGTCGAACCCAGTCCCGGTTCTGCTCCGATGCGATAAACTTTTCCGGCAACGGCTTCCAGCACGGGTGCTAGTCGTTCAAAGGCAATATCGCTACCGGAGGCCATGACAGTCATTTCACCGTTAGCGGCTTTTACCGCACCACCAGAAACCGGCGCATCCAGCATTTCCAGACCGAATCCAGCCAGAGCGGTAGCAATTTCTTGCGCATCAGCACTGGCGATAGTGGAAGAAACCATTACTGCCGTACCGGGTTTCAGATGTTGTGCAACGCCTTTTTCACCAAACAGCACCTGTTTAACCTGGGTCGCATTGACCACCAGCACCAGCAGAGCGTCCAGTTTTTCGGCAAACGTCGCGGCGTTATCAGAAACTCCGCAAGCACCAGCCTCTTTCAACGTAGCGCAGGCATTGCTGTTCAGGTCTGCGCCCCAGGTAGAAAGACCCGCGCGGACACATGACAGTGCTGCTCCCATTCCCATTGACCCTAAGCCAACGATACCGACATGAAACTCCGATCCCGTTTTCATCTGCTCTCCTTGTTAATTTAAGTGATATTTTGTTTTGTGTTGTGAATATAAGCGCGGAAAGATAAAGATATGGTGAGCTTATTCACAAAAGTTAACATTGCGTGTTATTTTATGTGAACTAAGCGTTAGTTGCGCCGCGCACGTTTCGCAGGCAAATAGCGTAGAATGTCAGCAGGACAAAGGAAGGAGCAAAAGTTGATACCCGTAGAGCGTCGCCAAATCATCCTTGAGATGGTAGCTGAAAAAGGCATTGTTAGTATTGCTGAACTAACGGACAGAATGAATGTGTCACATATGACCATTCGTCGGGATTTACAAAAACTGGAGCAGCAGGGAGCCGTTGTGCTGGTGTCCGGGGGCGTCCAGTCTCCGGGACGCGTGGCGCATGAACCTTCTCATCAGGTAAAAACTGCGCTGGCAATGACGCAAAAAGCGGCTATTGGCAAGCTGGCGGCAAGTCTTGTTCAGCCGGGACGTTGTATCTATCTGGATGCGGGAACGACCACGTTAGCGATTGCACAGCATCTGACTCACATGGAGCCACTCACAGTGGTTACTAACGACTTCGTTATTGCGGACTACTTGCTCGACAACAGTAATTGCACAATTATTCACACTGGCGGCGCAGTGTGTCGGGAAAACCGTTCCTGTGTTGGGGAAGCCGCTGCGACCATGCTGCGTAGCCTGATGATTGATCAGGCTTTTATTTCTGCATCGTCATGGAGTGTGCGGGGGATCTCTACGCCAGCAGAAGATAAAGTCACGGTGAAACGGGCGATTGCCAGTGCCAGCCGCCAGCGAGTTTTGGTCTGTGATGCGACGAAATATGGACAGGTGGCGACATGGCTGGCGTTACCATTAAGCGAGTTTGATCAGATCATTACTGACGATGGTCTGCCGGAGAGTGCCAGCCGCGCGCTGGCGAAGCTGGATCTCTCTTTGCTGGTAGCGAAAAATGAATAATGACCTGCAATAACGCCGGGTTACTCATGCTTCACAGAAGAAGCATGAGACTACTTTATTTTATAAAATGACAGCCGCCCGCTTTTCGGCGATCCGGTATCTATATAAATCTGGTTAGCGAACGTCTGAATGTTATCAAACATCATATGACCAAATATAAAGAAGTCGGCACCGTTTATTTTTTGTAATTCGCTATTAAGTGATTTCTGCACACGATCAACAGGCCAGAGTAATTCATTCTCCGCTATTTCTTTGCCAAACTGATACTCCTTCCCCGGATAATCTGCATGTGCGATGACATATTTTATGGTGTCGTTAGTGATTTCAATAATATGTGGAAGGTGATGGAATTTCAGCAACAGATCTATTGCCTCTTGTTGCTCTGAATCATTTAAATCGAAAAACCAGTCACCACCGCTGGCAAGCCACATATTTCCATCGCCAGTTTCGAATGCATCAAGCGCCATCGCTTCGTGGTTGCCTTTGACGGAGATAAACCAGGGCTGGTTTAACAGGCGCAGCACGTTAAGACTCTCGGGCCCACGATCGATGTTATCGCCTACCGAAATAAGTAAGTCGGTTTCAGGGCAAAAAGAGAGTTGATGTAAGCGGGATTGTAATAATTGATAGTCACCATGAATATCACCAACGGTCCATATATGGCGATAGTGATGGGCGTTGATTTTTTGGTAGCGTGTAGATGGCATGGTTTTACCCTGTAAAATAAGTTTTCCTATTATACAGGGTATTTTTATTTGATTCGTCAGTTGTCGTTAATATTCCCGATAGCAAAAGGCTATCGGGAATTATTATTACACCAGACTCTTCAAGCGATAAATCCACTCCAGCGCCTGACGCGGAGTCAGTGAATCCGGGTCGAGGTTTTCCAGTGCCTCGACCGCAGGCGAAGTTTCTTCCGGTACGGACAGCAAAGACATTTGTGTACCATCCACTTGCGTAGCAGCGGCGTTCGGCGAAATGCTTTCCAGCTCACGCAGTTTTTGCCGTGCGCGCTTAATAACCTCTTTTGGCACGCCTGCCAGCGCTGCAACCGCCAGGCCGTAGCTTTTGCTCGCTGCGCCATCCTGCACGCTATGCATAAAGGCAATGGTGTCGCCGTGCTCCAGTGCATCGAGATGCACGTTGGCGACGCCTTCCATTTTCTCCGGTAACTGGGTCAGCTCGAAATAGTGGGTAGCAAACAGCGTCAACGCTTTGATCTTATTTGCCAGATTTTCCGCACACGCCCACGCCAGCGACAGACCATCGTAAGTGGACGTTCCACGCCCAATCTCATCCATCAACACCAGACTATATTCGGTGGCGTTATGTAAAATATTGGCAGTTTCGGTCATCTCCACCATAAAGGTTGAACGCCCGGAAGCCAGATCATCCGCGGCACCTACGCGGGTAAAGATACGGTCAATCGGGCCAATCTCGACTTTTTGCGCCGGTACGTAGCTGCCGATATACGCCATCAGCGCAATCAACGCGGTCTGGCGCATATAGGTACTTTTACCTCCCATGTTCGGACCGGTAATGATCAACATGCGATGCTGCGGCGACAGGTTCAGCGGGTTAGCGATAAACGGCTCATTCAGTACTTGTTCAACTACCGGATGGCGACCTTCGGTAATGCGAATGCCAGGTTTATCAATAAAGGTCGGGCAGGTGTAGTTCAGGGTATAGGCCCGCTCCGCCAGGTTCACCAGCACGTCGAGTTCCGCCAGCGCGCTCGCGCTCTGTTGCAACGCTTCCAGATGCGGCAACAGCAGGTCGAACAGCTCTTCATAAAGTTGTTTTTCCAGAGCCAGTGCTTTGCCTTTTGAGGTGAGAACTTTATCTTCGTACTCTTTTAGCTCTGGAATGATGTAGCGCTCGGCGTTTTTCAGCGTCTGGCGACGCATGTAGTTGATTGGTGCCAGATGGCTTTGCCCACGGCTGATTTGAATGTAGTAGCCGTGCACCGCATTAAAGCCAACTTTCAGCGTGTCCAGGCCGGTACGTTCACGCTCGCGGACTTCCAGACGCTCCAGATAATCGGTCGCGCCGTCAGCCAGCGCGCGCCATTCATCCAGTTCTTCGTTATAACCAGTCGCAATAACACCACCGTCGCGTACCAGCACCGGCGGCGTGTCGATGATTGCTCGCTCCAGCAGGTCGCGCAGTTCGGCAAACTCGCCCATCTTCTCACGCAGTGCTTGTACCGGGGCGCTATCGACACCTTCCAGTTGCGCGCGCAGTTCTGGAAGTTGCTGGAAGGCATGACGCATACGGGCCAGATCGCGCGGGCGAGCGGTACGCAACGCCAGACGCGCCAGAATACGTTCCAGGTCGCCGACCTGACGCAGTACCGGCTGTAGCTCAGCGGTGAAATCCTGCAATGCGCCAATAGTTTGCTGGCGCTCAAGCAACACGCGGGTATCGCGCACTGGCATATGCAGCCAGCGTTTCAGCATACGGCTGCCCATCGGCGTTACAGTGCAGTCGAGCACTGAAGCCAGCGTATTTTCCGCACCGCCGGCCAGGTTCTGAGTAATTTCCAGGTTACGACGCGTCGCGGCATCCATAATGATGCTGTCCTGCTGACGTTCCATAGTGATAGAACGAATATGCGGCAGGGTCGTGCGTTGGGTATCTTTCGCATACTGCAACAGACAACCGGCAGCACAAAGTCCGCGTGGTGCGTTCTCCACACCAAAACCGACCAGATCTCGGGTGCCAAATTGCAGGTTCAATTGCTGGCGAGCGGTGTCGATTTCAAACTCCCACAGCGGGCGACGACGCAGGCCGCGGCGACCTTCAATCAGCGACATCTCGGCGAAATCTTCCGCATACAGTAATTCCGCTGGATTCGTACGTTGCAGTTCTGCCGCCATCGTTTCGCGGTCCGCCGGTTCGCTCAGGCGAAAACGACCGGAACTGATATCCAGCGTTGCGTAGCCGAACCCTTTACTGTCCTGCCAGATAGCCGCCAGCAGATTGTCCTGGCGCTCCTGTAACAGTGCTTCATCGCTGATGGTGCCCGGCGTAACGATACGGACAACTTTGCGCTCGACCGGCCCTTTGCTGGTCGCCGGATCGCCAATCTGTTCACAAATAGCAACCGATTCGCCCTGATTCACCAGTTTGGCGAGGTAGTTTTCCACCGCATGGTAGGGAATCCCCGCCATCGGGATTGGCTCTCCCGCTGAAGCACCGCGTTTGGTCAGTGAAATATCCAGCAGTTGCGACGCCCGTTTTGCGTCGTCATAAAACAGTTCATAAAAGTCGCCCATCCGGTAAAACAGCAGGATCTCGGGATGCTGGGCTTTCAGCTTGAGATACTGCTGCATCATGGGCGTATGGGCGTCGAAATTTTCTATTGTACTCATGGGGTTAAGTCCGGCTCCCTGATGTTAAATGTAGTGTGATGGTTTTTATTTTCGTTGTAATCACATAAGGCGCACATGATACCGGAGTTAATCATTTCAGGGGAAGACGCGAAAGGTGAGTTCTTGATGTCGGTTCCGCGAAAAATGCTGCTTTACAGCTTTTGCGTGATGACGATGAAACAAGATCGCCAAATTCGTCGGTTGAAGAAACCTCCGCCTTCAGAGACATAGTCCCCTTTAAAATTAAGTTGTAATATAAATGCACCTTAAGAGTATGGAGGCAGCATGTCCGGCAAGCGTATCTCTCGTGAAAAACTGACGATTAAAAAAATGATCGATCTTTATCAAGCGAAATGCCCGCAGGCGTCAGCAGAGCCGGAGCATTACGAGGCGTTGTTTGCTTACGCGCAAAAGCGGCTGGATAAATGTGTGTTCGGCGAAGAGAAACCAGCCTGTAAGCAGTGTCCGGTGCACTGTTACCAGCCTGCAAAGCGTGAAGAGATGAAACAGATTATGCGTTGGGCCGGGCCGAGAATGCTGTGGCGTCATCCGATCTTAACCGTGCGTCATCTCATCGATGACAAGCGTCCGGTGCCGGAGTTGCCAGAAAAATATCGTCCAAAGAAATAAATCTGCCGGAGAGCCATACTCTCCGGCAAATACGGCGCTTACGCTTTGGTGGCAATCAGGATGGCTGATGCTTTGATCAATGCAATAATGCGCGAGCCAGTGGTGAGTTTCATTTCATCCTGACTTTCATTTGTTACCACTGCCACAATTTCAAAACCCGCATCCGTTTTGATATGGACAGTGGCGTTCACTGCGCCTTCGGTGATTGTCGACACGCTGCCAGCAAACTGGTTGCGAGCAGAGAATTTCAGTCCACAGTCTTCCGTTGCCAGCGTGACCCACGGGGCTTTAATCAGGGCAATCGCTTCTTTCCCTTTCGCCAGACCCAGCGCTTGCTGGCTGCTGTGAGTCACAATTGCCACCAGCTTTGCACCACCTGCCAGCGTCAGTTCTACTTCATCATTCACAGCGCCCATTGCTACTGTGCTAACTGTTCCGGTTAATTGATTTCTTGCTGAAACTGCCATACTGCCTCCTTTCATTGAATGTTGATCGAGTATAACCACATCTGTTAAATCAATGCCGATTTATCAATTCCCAGTCGCTTCATCCGTGACAGCAGAGTCGTGCGTTTCAGCCCCAGACGTTGCGCAGCGCCTTTAGGCCCGGCAACCACGCCGTTTGTTTCTTTCAGCACGCGAACAATCAACTGATATTCATCTTCGCCCTCCTGGGCGACAACCGTTGCGGCAGGCGGCGTTTCAGGTTCTGGTAAAGCAATATCTGGCAATGACAGCTGCAGCACGTTGCCGCGTGTTAGCAATACCGCGCGCTCAATGACGTTTTCCAGCTCACGCACGTTGCCCGGCCATTCCATGTTGCTCAGGATGCGCAGCGTCTCGGCAGGAATGCTGTCGATATTGCGCCCCAGACGACGGGCAATTTTGAAGGTAAAGGCTTTCGCCAGCAGCGGAATATCTTCCGGACGCTCGCGTAGTGGCGGCAGGTGGATCGGGAATACGTTCAGGCGGTAATAGAGATCGCTACGGAACTCTCGGTCGGCGACCATTTTTTTCAGATCGCGGTTAGTCGCGGCAATTAAACGTACGTCCGTCTGAATGATTTTGTTGCTGCCGAGACGTTCAAACTCCTGTTCCTGTAATACACGCAGCAACTTCGGCTGTAACTCCAGCGGCATATCGCCCACTTCATCGAGGAATAGTGAGCTTTTATCCGCCAGTTCAAAACGACCAATGCGCTGAGCGCTGGCACCGGTAAAAGCCCCACGCTCATGACCAAATAGATCGCTTTCCAGCAATCCGGCAGGCATCGCCGCGCAGTTCATTTTGACCATACGGCGATTATTACGCCCACTGAGATTATGGATCGCGCGGGCAATCAGCTCTTTACCTGTACCAGTTTCACCGAGGATCAGAACGGTACTGTCACTTTGCGCCACCATTTCCACTTGTTTAAGTACGCTGTACATGGCTTCGCTGCGGCCAATAATCTCGCCAAATTCACTATCAACATTGTTGAGCTGCTCGGTCAGGGCGAGGTTTTCATCAACCAGCCGTTCTTTCAGACGATGAATTTCCTGATAGGCGAGGGCGTTATCGACAGCGATTGCCACACGTTCGGCAATCTGGCGCAGTAAATTCAGATTGGTAGTGGTAAAGACTTTCTCTTCGCATTGCGCCAGTTTCAGTACGCCCAGCATGGTGTCGCCAGACATCAGCGGTAACAGGCACAAGGTTTGAATCTGATTGCCCCAGGTGTTGAACAACATGCGTTCATAGGGGGCTAAATCGTCCCGCTCGTGGAGATTAATCAACAGCATCTCTTTACTTTTGAAGACGCGTTCGGTGAGGGTTCCGGCTTCATCGACTTCGCTCTGTTCGTGAGCGGGATGCTGTTTATCAAGATAGTGAGTGGAGTAGATGTTGAGTTTGTTCTTACGGTGGCTGCGTAAGACGATGCTGATATCGTCAATGTCGAAATAGTAATGGATTTCTTTGGCGACTTCGCTGACCAGTTCGTCCATATCCAGGCGGGAAAGCACCGCGTTAGTGATGGCGACCAGGATGCGGAAGTTATCGCGTTCCCGGCATAACAACTCATAGTCGACATTGTTAACGACGCGGCTCTGGATTTGTTCGGTGACGACAGAAACGATCTGCGTAAATGTTTGCAGACGATTGAACTCTTTTTCGCTCCAGGGGCGATCGTCATAACGAATAAATTCACAGCCACCAAAAATATGCCCTTCCGCCGCCAGTGGCATCAGGCAATAGTGACCAAATTTGGGGTATAGCCCACCTGTGGCCAGCTGCGGCCAGGTTTCACAAAATTCTTCGTAACTGCAATGCAGCGTATCAGGGCGCGACAAAATGCTGCGTACCGGACCGTGTGCCAGAACAGTTTCGTCTTCATATTTAATGGGGGTGTCTTTTTCACGCGATGCGTAATAAGACGCACGTTGAGTCTGCGCTTGCCACAACACAATCGCCGCGTTGTCGGCGAGCGCAGAACGCTTTACCAGTTGCGAAAGAGCCTCACACAGCGAGGCCAGATCGGGCTGCTGCAATAGTGTCCGAGTGATGTCGAACAACCCTTGCTGTCCGAGATCACTCATCGGTGTATATGACATTTTGTTCTTCCAGGAAAGCACCGCAAAGCGGTGCAAAAGGTCATTGACTAACTATAGGAGATTTAGAATTTTATTAGCATATACGCGGAAGCGGTTCGGCGTGCGGTAGATCGAGGGTTCGTTTCACGCCATACAGACCGGCAAGACGAACACCTTTACGTTCTACTACTTCGCCAATCAGCGCCGCATCTTTTCCCAATGGATGGGAATGTAACGCCGCCAGCACTTGCTCTGCTGCGTTGCGTTCAACGGCGATCACCAGTTTGCCTTCGTTGGCAAAGTTAAGGGCGTCCAGTCCCAGCAGTTCGCAAACGCCGCGCACAGCAGGTTTAACCGGCAGTGCCGCTTCTGAAAGTTCAATACCACAACCGCAGGCTGCCGCGAACTCATGAACCACCGCGTTTACACCACCACGGGTGGCATCACGCAGCGCTTTCACGCCGGGAATGTCACGCAGCGTCTGAATAAGCGGCGTCAGCACCGCGCAGTCGCTGACCAGTTCTCCATCCAGCCCTAGTTGCTCACGCAGGTTAAGGATAGTCGCCCCATGGTCGCCGAGTGTACCGCTAACCAGCAATACATCGCCTGCGGTTAGCGTCTGTGCGCCCCAGTGAATATTCGCCGGAATTGCGCCCATGCCAGCGGTGTTGATAAACAGTTTATCTGCCGCGCCGCGCTGTACCACTTTGGTATCGCCAGTAACGATGGCAATGCCTGCCGCGCGGGCGGTTTCTGCCATGCTGGTCACTACGGCTTTCAGTGTCTCCATCGGCAATCCTTCTTCGAGGATAAAGCCACAGGAGAGATAGCGCGGAATTGCGCCACTGACCGCAACGTCATTGGCGGTGCCGCAAATCGCCAGCTTGCCGATATTACCGCCAGGAAAGAACAGCGGGTCAATGACGTAACTGTCGGTTGAGAACGCCAGACGGTCGCCTTCCGCTACCAGCTGCGCCAGATCAAGACGGGCCTGATCTTCCTGCTCTGCCAGCCACGGGTTGGCAAAGGCTTCCATAAACAGGCTGTTGATTAATTGCTGCATCGCCTGGCCGCCGCTACCGTGGGCGAGTTGGATATTATTCACGCTTCACTCTCCTGCTGACGATACTGATACCACGCGGCGCACGCTCCTTCGGAGGAAACCATCAGCGCACCAAACGCGGTTTGAGGATTACAGGTGTTACCAAACAGCGGGCATTGATGCGGCTTACATTTGCCCGTCAAGACTTCGCCACAACGCGCACGCGGGTCATCGCAGACCTGCTGCGGTGCCGGGCGGAAATGTGCTTCGGCATCGAATCGTTGATAATCCGGCGTCAGGTGCACGCCAGAAGATTCAATCACGCCTAAGCCGCGCCATTCACTGTCGCCGTTGACACAGAACACATCGGCAATCGCCTGTTGCGCCAGCAGGTTACCGGCATCCGGTACCACCCGACGATACTGATTCTCTACCTTGCTGTGGGCCGCTATTTTCTGCTCCACCAGCATCACCACGCCTTGAAGTAGATCAAGGGGTTCGAAACCAGCGACCACCAGCGGACGATGAAAAGCGCTGGCGATAAAATTATAGGCATCAGTGCCGATAACCATACTGACGTGGCCCGGCGCGAGGAACGCGTCGATACCGTTATCTGGCTGTTCCAGCAAACTGCGCAGTGTCGGGATAAGCGTAATGTGCTGGCAGAAGAAGTAAAAATTCTGCACATCGCGGGCTTTCGCCTGTTGCAGAGTGATGGCGGTGGTCGGCATGGTGGTTTCAAAACCTAAGCCGAAGAATACCACTTTACGAGTTGGATTCTCCTGCGCCAGTTTCAACGCATCCATTGGCGAGTAAACGATGCGCACATCGGCACCGCGTGCTTTTGCCTGCAACAGCGACCCCTGTTTCCCTGGTACGCGCATGGCATCGCCAAAGGTACAGAAGATGACTTCCGGATGGCTGGCAATCTCCACGCAGGTGTCGATTCTACCCATTGGCAGTACGCACACAGGGCAACCCGGACCGTGGATAAACTCAACGTTTTCCGGTAGCAACTGGTCGAGGCCGAATTTAAAAATGGCGTGGGTATGACCGCCACACACTTCCATAATCCGCAGAGGGCGTTCGGCGGTGTAAGAGAGATGTGAAGCACGTTCGCGCAGATGCTCAATTAACTGCATTACCTGTTCCGGCTCGCGATATTCATCAACAAAACGCATTATTTTTCCTCGCCATACAACAGCGCGCCGACATCTGGCTCAACGTCAAACATGTTTTGTAAGGCGTCGAGAGTGTCGCGTGCTTCGGCTTCATTAATTACGCTCATGGCAAAGCCAACGTGAACCAGTACCCACTGGCCCACGCGTGGCTGACCGTTTTCATCGCAGCTGCCGACTAACGTTAAATCGACATCGCGCTGAATGCCGCAGACGTCGACTTTCGCCTGGTTGCCGTCAATAGTGCGGATCTGGCCGGGAACGCCTATGCACATCGCTGTGTCTCCAGCCAGTTCAGCCACTGGTCCATCCCTTCGCCGCTGGTGGCGGAAATAAGGATGATTTCAATTTCTGGATTGACTTCACGGGCGCAGGCGATGCACTTCTCAACGTCGAAATTGAGATACGGCAGCAAGTCAACTTTGTTGAGCAGCATCAGCGAGGCGGCGGCAAACATGTGCGGATATTTCAGCGGTTTGTCTTCACCTTCGGTAACGGAAAGCACCGCCACTTTGTGTTTTTCACCGAGATCGAAGCTGGCCGGGCAAACGAGGTTACCGACGTTTTCGATAAACAGAATACCGTTATCGTCCAGTGGCAGGCGCGGCGCGGCGTCGGCAATCATCTGTGCGTCAAGATGGCAGCCTTTACCGGTGTTCACCTGAATCGCTGGGGTGCCGGTAGCGCGAATGCGTGCGGCATCGTTCACGGTTTGCTGGTCACCTTCAATAACCGCGCACGGAACGCTGTCTTTCAGGCGCATTAAAGTTTCCGTCAGCAGGGTGGTTTTACCGGAACCAGGGCTGGAAACCAGGTTGAGCACCAGTTGCTTGCGGGCAGCAAAGCGCGCGCGGTTGCGTTCAGCCAGACGGTTATTTTTGTCCAGCACGTCAATTTCGACTTCCAGCATCCGACGCTGGCTCATGCCCGGCGCGTGAGTGCCCGCTTCGCCATGACCGTAATGCAGGTCGCCTTCTTCAGTCTGGCTGGGGGTAAATTCAGGCGCTTTAATGCCGGTGATTTTCATCTTCGGGCGTGCCGCCGGGGCAAATGGCGCGCTACGAAACGCGGAATGAGGGTTATGTTCATCACCCTCGATATAGAGGTTGCCTTCACCGCAACCGCATGTTGTACACATCGCTCACTCCTGGTCTATTTCTATCCGCCGAATCTGTAAACCGTCGTCTGCCACAATCTGTAGCATGTCACCATGACACTGTGGACAGCGGCGGACGCGCTGGGTCAGTAGCGTCACATACTGTTGGCATGTTTCACACCAGCATTCGGCCTCTTGTTCTTCGAGGTGCAGTTTACAACCTTCCGCCACGCTGCCGCGGCAAACCAGATCAAAACAAAAGGCAAGAGAGCTGGTTTCGACACAAGAAAATGCGCCAATTTTGAGCCAGACCCCAGTTACGCGTTTTGCGCCGTGTTTTGCGGCCTGCTGTTCGATCAATTCCAGTGCCCGTTGGCAGAGGGTTATTTCGTGCATATCGCCTCCCATTAACTATTGCCAGCTACAAGCAATAATTGTGCCAGTGTTGATTATCCCTGCGATGAATAATGTCGATGATGTCGAAATGACACGTCGACACGGCGACGAAATTCATCTTTAGCTTAGAAATCGCTTTAATAACAATGAATTAAAAGTTGGCACAGAAAATGCTTAAAGCTGGCATCTCTGTTAAACGGGTAACCTGACAATGACTATTTGGGAAATAAGCGAGAAAGCCGATTACATCGCACAGCGGCATCGTCGCCTACAGGACCAGTGGCACATCTACTGCAATTCGCTGGTTCAGGGGATCACGTTATCGAAAGCGCGCCTGCATCACGCCATGAGCTGCGCGCCGGACAAAGAACTCTGTTTCGTCCTTTTTGAACATTTTCGCATTTACGTCACCTTGGCGGATGGCTTTAACAGCCACACCATCGAGTATTACGTCGAAACAAAAGATGGCGAAGACAAACAGCGGATTGCGCAGGCGCAGTTGAGCATTGACGGCATGATTGATGGCAAGGTCAACATCCGCGATCGCGAACAAGTTCTGGAACACTATCTCGAAAAAATCGCTGGCGTTTACGACAGCTTATATACCGCCATTGAAAACAATGTGCCGGTGAATTTAAGCCAACTGGTAAAGGGACAAAGCCCGGTAGCATGAGCTGAGGCTTTGCCCGTTTTGCAGGCGTTACGCCTGTTTGGGGATGGGCGTGTCGATGAGTGTCGAAAATGACATTTCATCGGCATGTTTTCGTCAAAAATGACAATCACCTGAGGAATGCCTGGTGAATCGTTTTGTAATTGCTGACTCCACGCTCTGTATCGGCTGCCACACTTGTGAGGCTGCCTGTTCAGAGACGCATCGCCAGCACGGCCTGCAATCAATGCCGCGCCTGCGAGTGATGCTAAATGAAAAAGAATCTGCGCCGCAGCTCTGTCATCACTGTGAAGATGCACCCTGCGCGGTGGTCTGCCCGGTTAACGCCATCACTCGTGTTGATGGTGCTGTGCAGTTGAATGAAAGTCTGTGCGTAAGCTGCAAACTGTGTGGTATCGCCTGCCCGTTTGGCGCAATTGAATTTTCCGGCAGCCGTCCGCTGGATATTCCGGCAAACGCCAATACCCCGAAAGCGCCACCGGCACCGCCTGCTCCGGCGCGTGTCAGCACATTGCTTGACTGGGTGCCAGGTATTCGCGCGATCGCCGTCAAATGTGACCTTTGTAGCTTTGATGAACAAGGTCCGGCCTGCGTGCGGATGTGCCCGACTAAAGCCCTGCATCTGGTGGATAACACCGATATCGCCCGCGTCAGCAAACGTAAGCGTGAGCTGACTTTTAACACGGACTTTGGCGATCTCACCTTGTTTCAGCAGGCTCAAAGTGGAGAGGCTAAATGAGCGCAATTTCCCTGATCAATAGCGGCGTGGCGTGGTTTGTCGCCGCCGCTGTTCTGGCATTTCTCTTTTCTTTTCAAAAAGCGCTAAGTGGCTGGATAGCCGGAATTGGCGGCGCGGTGGGTAGCCTGTATACGGCAGCCGCGGGCTTCACTGTGCTGACTGGCGCGGTTGGCGTGAGCGGTGCGCTGTCGCTGGTAAGCTACGATGTGCAAATCTCTCCGCTTAATGCGATTTGGCTGATTACACTCGGCCTATGCGGTCTGTTTGTCAGCCTCTACAACATTGACTGGCATCGCCACGCGCAGGTGAAATGCAACGGCTTGCAGATCAATATGTTGATGGCTGCCGCCGTCTGTGCCGTCATCGCCAGCAACCTCGGCATGTTCGTGGTAATGGCCGAAATCATGGCCCTGTGTGCGGTGTTCCTCACCAGCAACAGCAAAGAGGGCAAACTGTGGTTTGCGCTGGGGCGTCTTGGCACTCTGCTGCTGGCGATTGCCTGCTGGCTGCTGTGGCAGCGTTACGGCACGCTGGATCTGCGCCTGCTGGATATGCGTATGCAACAGCTGCCGCTCGGTTCCGATATCTGGCTGCTCGGTGTGATTGGCTTTGGCCTGCTGGCCGGGATTATTCCGCTGCACGGCTGGGTGCCACAGGCACATGCCAACGCCTCTGCGCCAGCTGCCGCGCTGTTTTCCACGGTAGTCATGAAAATTGGCCTGCTGGGCATTTTAACTCTGTCACTACTGGGCGGTAATGCACCGCTGTGGTGGGGGATCGCGCTGCTGGTGCTCGGTATGATCACCGCATTCGTCGGCGGTCTGTATGCGTTGATGGAACATAATATCCAACGTCTGCTGGCTTACCACACCCTGGAGAATATCGGCATTATCCTGCTGGGGCTGGGCGCTGGCGTAACGGGTATCGCGCTCGAACAACCGGCGCTGATTGCCCTTGGTCTGGTTGGTGGTCTGTACCATCTGCTTAACCATAGCCTGTTCAAGAGCGTACTGTTCCTTGGTGCGGGGAGCGTCTGGTTCCGTACCGGTCATCGCGATATCGAAAAACTCGGTGGTATTGGCAAGAAAATGCCGGTTATCTCCATCGCCATGTTAGTCGGGCTGATGGCAATGGCTGCGCTGCCGCCGCTGAACGGTTTTGCCGGGGAATGGGTTATCTATCAATCCTTCTTCAAACTGAGCAATAGTGGCGCGTTTGTTGCCCGTCTTCTCGGGCCGCTGCTCGCCGTGGGGCTGGCAATTACCGGTGCGCTGGCGGTGATGTGTATGGCGAAAGTTTATGGCGTTACTTTCCTTGGCGCGCCGCGTACCAAAGAGGCCGAAAACGCCACCTGTGCGCCGCTCCTGATGAGCGTAAGCGTAGTGGCACTGGCGATTTGCTGCGTAATTGGCGGTGTTGCTGCGCCGTGGCTACTGCCGATGCTCTCTGCTGCTGTACCTCTGCCGCTGGAGCCTGCTAACACCACCGTTTCTCAACCGATGATCACGTTGCTGCTGATTGCCTGCCCGCTGCTGCCATTCATCATTATGGCGATTTGCAAAGGCGATCGTTTGCCGTCGCGTTCCCGCGGCGCGGCCTGGGTGTGCGGCTACGATCATGAAAAATCAATGGTGATTACCGCTCACGGTTTTGCCATGCCGGTGAAACAGGCGTTTGCGCCGGTGCTGAAACTACGCAAATGGTTGAATCCGGTGTCGCTGGTGCCGGGCTGGCAGTGCGAGGGGAGTGCGTTGCTGTTCCGCCGGATGGCGCTGGTTGAACTGGCGGTGCTGGTGGTGATTATTGTTTCACGAGGAGCCTGAGAATGAGTGTTTTATATCCGTTAATTCAGGCGCTGGTGCTATTTGCCGTTGCGCCGCTGCTCTCCGGTATTACCCGTGTGGCGCGTGCCCGTCTGCATAACCGTCGCGGGCCGGGCGTGTTGCAGGAGTATCGCGACATTATCAAACTGCTGGGCCGCCAGAGCGTTGGCCCGGATGCCTCCGGCTGGGTGTTCCGCCTGACGCCGTATGTGATGGTGGGCGTCATGCTGACTATCGCCACTGCGCTGCCGGTGGTGACCGTCGGTTCTCCGCTGCCGCAACTTGGCGATTTGATCACCTTACTGTATCTCTTCGCCATCGCGCGTTTCTTCTTTGCCATTTCTGGTCTGGATACTGGTAGCCCGTTTACCGCTATCGGCGCGAGCCGTGAAGCGATGCTTGGCGTGTTGGTTGAACCGATGTTGCTGCTTGGTCTGTGGGTCGCCGCACAGGTTGCCGGTTCCACCAACATCAGCAACATCACCGACACCGTTTATCACTGGCCACTGAGCCAGAGCATCCCGCTGGTGCTGGCGCTTTGTGCCTGTGCGTTCGCCACCTTTATCGAAATGGGCAAACTGCCGTTCGACCTGGCGGAAGCCGAGCAGGAGTTGCAGGAAGGTCCGCTCTCTGAGTATAGCGGCAGCGGCTTTGGCGTCATGAAATGGGGCATCAGCCTGAAACAGCTGGTGGTGTTGCAGATGTTCGTCGGGGTGTTTATTCCGTGGGGACAAATGGAAACCTTCACCGTCGGTGGGCTGCTGCTGGCGCTGGTGATTGCCATCGTCAAACTGGTGGTTGGCGTCCTGGTTATCGCGCTGTTCGAAAACAGCATGGCCCGTCTGCGTCTTGATATTACTCCGCGCATTACCTGGGCCGGGTTTGGCTTTGCATTTTTAGCGTTCGTCTCCTTGCTGGCGGCGTGATTAAAGAGAGTTTGAGCATGTCTGAAGAAAAATTAGGTCAACATTATCTCGCCGCGCTGAATGAGGCATTTCCTGGCGTCGTGCTGGACCACGCCTGGCAGACCAAAGATCAGCTAACCGTCACCGTGAAGGTGAACTACCTGCCGGAAGTGGTGGAGTTTCTCTACTACAAACAAGGGGGTTGGCTGTCGGTGCTGTTTGGTAACGACGAACGCAAACTGAATGGTCATTACGCCGTTTATTACGTGCTGTCGATGGAGAAGGGCACCAAGTGTTGGGTAACGGTTCGCGTCGAAGTTGACGCCAACAAACCGGAGTATCCTTCCGTGACGCCGCGCGTTCCGGCGGCGGTGTGGGGCGAGCGTGAAGTGCGCGATATGTACGGTTTGATTCCGGTTGGTCTGCCGGATGAACGTCGTCTGGTGCTGCCGGATGACTGGCCGGATGAACTTTATCCTCTGCGTAAAGACAGCATGGATTATCGTCAGCGTCCGGCACCGACTACCGATGCTGAAACCTACGAGTTCATCAACGAACTGGGCGACAAGAAAAACAACGTCGTGCCGATTGGTCCCCTGCACGTCACTTCTGACGAACCGGGTCACTTCCGTCTGTTCGTCGATGGTGAAAACATTATCGACGCCGACTACCGCCTGTTCTACGTCCATCGCGGCATGGAAAAACTGGCGGAAACCCGTATGGGTTACAACGAAGTGACCTTCCTCTCTGACCGTGTGTGCGGGATCTGCGGCTTTGCTCACAGCACCGCCTATACCACGTCGGTGGAAAACGCGATGGGTATTCAGGTGCCAGAACGCGCGCAGATGATCCGCGCCATTCTGCTGGAGGTAGAACGCCTGCACTCGCATCTGCTCAATCTCGGCCTGGCCTGTCACTTTACCGGCTTCGACTCCGGCTTTATGCAGTTCTTCCGCGTGCGTGAAACCTCCATGAAAATGGCAGAGATCCTTACCGGTGCACGTAAAACCTACGGCCTGAACCTGATCGGCGGGATTCGTCGCGATCTGCTGAAAGACGACATGATCCAGACCCGCCAGCTGGCACAACAGATGCGTCGTGAAGTGCAGGAGCTGGTGGATGTGCTGCTGAGCACACCGAACATGGAACAACGCACCGTCGGCATTGGTCGTCTGGACCCGGAAATCGCTCGCGACTTCAGTAACGTTGGCCCGATGGTTCGTGCCAGCGGTCACGCCCGTGATACCCGTGCCGATCACCCGTTTGTTGGTTATGGCCTGCTGCCAATGGAAGTCCACAGCGAGCAGGGCTGCGACGTTATTTCCCGTCTGAAAGTGCGTATCAACGAAGTCTATACCGCGCTGAATATGATCGATTACGGTCTGGATAACCTGCCGGGCGGCCCGCTGATGGTGGAAGGCTTTACCTACATTCCGCACCGTTTCGCGCTGGGCTTTGCCGAAGCGCCGCGCGGCGACGATATCCACTGGAGCATGACCGGCGACAACCAGAAGCTGTACCGCTGGCGCTGCCGTGCGGCGACCTACGCGAACTGGCCGACCCTGCGTTATATGCTGCGCGGCAACACCGTTTCCGATGCGCCGCTGATTATCGGTAGCCTGGACCCTTGCTACTCCTGTACCGACCGCATGACCGTGGTCGATGTACGTAAGAAGAAGAGCAAAGTGGTGCCGTACAAAGAACTTGAGCGCTACAGCATTGAGCGTAAAAACTCGCCGCTGAAATAAGGAATCGCCATGTTTACCTTTATCAAAAAAGTCATCAAAACCGGCACGGCGACTTCGTCTTATCCGCTGGAGCCGATTGCGGTTGATAAAAACTTCCGTGGTAAGCCAGAGCAGAACCCGCAGCAGTGCATTGGCTGTGCGGCTTGCGTCAATGCCTGCCCGTCAAACGCCTTAACGGTTGAAACCGACCTCGCCACTGGTGAGCTGGCGTGGCAGTTTGACCTTGGGCGCTGCATCTTCTGTGGGCGCTGCGAAGAAGTCTGCCCGACAGCGGCGATTAAGCTGTCGCAAGAGTACGAACTGGCGGTGTGGAAGAAAGAAGACTTCCTGCAACAGTCCCGCTTCGCGCTGTGCAACTGCCGCGTCTGCAATCGTCCTTTCGCCGTCCAGAAAGAGATCGACTACGCCATTGCGCTGCTTAAGCACAACGGTGACAGCCGCGCGGAAAACCACCGCGAAAGCTTTGAGACTTGCCCGGAATGTAAGCGCCAGAAATGCCTGGTGCCGTCCGACCGTATTGAACTGACTCGCCATATGAAAGAGGCCATCTGATGAGCAATTTATTAGGCCCCCGTGACGCCAACGGCATTCCGGTCCCGATGACGGTGGATGAATCCATCGCCAGCATGAAGGCGTCGTTACTGAAAAAAATCAAACGTTCTGCCTACGTTTATCGCGTGGACTGCGGCGGCTGTAACGGTTGCGAAATCGAAATTTTCGCCACGCTTTCGCCGCTGTTCGATGCAGAACGCTTCGGCATTAAAGTCGTTCCGTCACCGCGTCATGCGGATATTTTACTGTTTACCGGCGCGGCCACCCGTGCAATGCGATCCCCTGCGCTGCGTGCGTGGCAGTCCGCGCCGGACCCGAAAATCTGTATCTCCTACGGTGCCTGCGGTAACAGTGGCGGGATCTTCCACGATCTCTACTGCGTGTGGGGCGGTACGGATAAAATCGTTCCAGTGGATGTTTATATCCCTGGCTGCCCGCCAACGCCTGCCGCCACGCTGTACGGCTTTGCGATGGCGCTCGGCCTGCTGGAGCAGAAAATCCACGCCCGTGGGCCGGGTGAGCAGGATGAACAACCGGCGGAGATCCTGCATGGCGATATGGTGCAGCCGCTGCGCGTGAAAGTGGATCGCGAAGCACGCCGCCTGGCGGGTTATCGTTACGGTCGCCAGATTGCCGATGATTTCCTGACGCAATTAGGGCAGGGCGAAGAACAGGTTGCACGCTGGCTGGAAGCGGAAAACGATCCGCGTCTGAACGAGATTGTCAGCCATCTGAATCATGTTGTTGAAGAGGCGCGTATCCGATGAGTGAAAAGGTGGTGTTCAGTCAACTGAGCCGTAAATTCATTGATGAGAACGATGCTACGCCCGCCGAGGCGCAGCAGGTGGTCTATTACAGCCTGGCGATTGGTCACCACCTTGGGGTTATCGATTGCCTGGAAGCGGCGCTTACCTGCCCGTGGGATGACTATCTGGCATGGATTGCCACTCTGGAGGCGGGCAGCGAAGCCCGCCGCAAAATGGAAGGCGTGCCGAAATATGGTGAGATCGTCATCGACATTAACCATGTGCCGATGCTGGCCAACGCATTCGATAAAGCCCGGGCAGCGCAAACTTCGCAGCAGAAGGAATGGAGTACAATGCTGTTAAGTATGCTGCATGATATTCATCAGGAAAACGCCATCTATTTGATGGTGAGGAGACTGCGTGACTGACGTTTTACTCTGTGTTGGCAATAGCATGATGGGTGATGATGGCGCAGGCCCGCTACTGGCGGAAAAGTGCGCTGCCGCGCCGAAAGGTAACTGGGTAGTGATTGACGGCGGTAGCGCACCGGAAAACGACATTGTCGCTATCCGCGAACTGCGCCCGACACGGCTGCTTATTGTCGACGCCACGGATATGGGGCTAAACCCTGGCGAGATCCGCATCATCGACCCGGCTGACATCGCCGAGATGTTTATGATGACTACCCATAACATGCCGCTGAACTATCTTATCGACCAGTTGAAAGAAGATATTGGCGAAGTGATTTTCCTTGGCATCCAGCCGGATATCGTCGGCTTTTACTACCCGATGACTCAGCAGATTAAAGATGCGGTGGAAACGGTGTATCAGCGGCTGGAAGGCTGGGAAGGAAATGGCGGCTTCGCGCAGTTAGCGGCGGAAGAAGAGTAGTTTTTCAGTAAGGAATTCAGGGAATTGAACATCAGAACAGGGATGTGCGCTTTTTTATTGAGCTTAGTGCTGCCTGCACAGGCCACCAGCTTTACCGAATATCTGCCGATGAGTGACAGCGAATACGCGCAAAAGCGGGCGCTGAAACCTCTCCTGACCATGCCTTATGATGCCGAGCAAAACTGGCATTTTAGAAAAGTTGGCGTTGCTGGCGTGACGCTTGAAAAGATGCCAAATGATGATAGTGAATGGCAATTGAACGGTAAAGATCGCGCCGGTAAATCCGGGTCTGTGCCTGTGGGGGTGCTGCAAAATATGGCGGGTAATGCGCAACTTTACCGTGCCGATCTTGATCGTAACGGCATTCAGGATCTGGTTATCTGGCGGGGTATTTCAGGAAATGGTCTGGCACCTAACGCGTTTTTGATTCTGATGACCTTTAATCAGCAAGGTCGCCCGTGTGTTTTTCAGTCCGATAGTTTTTATACCGCAAGTGAAACTGGCATTGATGATTTGCTGGATTTACAAAGGAATGGCCACACGCAATTGCTGGATATGCAGTTTGATTCCGGTTACTGGATAACCAGTCTGTATCAGGTAAAAGACGCCAAATGGCAGCGTGTTCACGGCTGGTTTGGCAAGTTAAGCTATCCCGCGCTCACGCGTTTTACTTATACCCCCAACCGTAAACTCGTCCTCAAACCCATCGCCGGGCGCGACCCGCAATCGGAAGATCTGGTGCTGACGCAGCGTTGCTTGATAAAGGGGGATGTTCTTGATGGGGTGAACCAGCTCTGACTTTTGGCAGAGTAGCTATGAGGGGGATTATGTGTAGACAGATGTCACGTTACTACAGAGAGAACAAAGAATGACTGCTAATGCTGCACGCGCTGTTAAAGCAACAAGAGAACTGGTCAATGCAGTCCCCTTTCTGGGAGGCAGTGACTCAGAAGATGATTATCGTGAAGCACTGGAACTGGTCGAATATTTGATTGAAGAAGATGACACCAATCCACTTATCGACTTTCTGGCGAGCCGCATTGCAGAATATGAAAACAATAACGAAAAGTTTGCAGAGTTCGACAAAGCCGTTGCAGCAATGCCGGTTGGCGTGGCGTTACTTCGTACGCTGATTGATCAACATAATCTGACCTATGCGGATTTGAAGAACGAAATCGGCTCTAAATCCCTGGTCAGCCAGATCTTGTCTGGACAACGATCCCTGACGATATCCCACATTAAGGCACTTTCAGCCCGATTTGGCGTTAAGCCGGAATGGTTTCTTTGATTTTTGACTGATGCCAAACCCAAGATTGCCCGATGCGCAACGCTTATCGGGCCTTGTAGGCCGGATAAGGCGTTCACGCCGCATCCGGCACGGTTACTTACTCTAAATCTTCACCATTACTGGCAATCACTTTTTTATACCACCAGAACGATTTCTTACGCGTGCGCGTCAGCGTGCCGTTGCCTGCGTCGTCACGGTCTACGTAGACAAAACCGTAGCGTTTGCTCATTTCACCCGTAGAGGCGGAAACTAAATCAATACAGCCCCATGTGGTGTAGCCCATCAGCGGAATGCCGTCTGCAATCGCTTCGCCCATTGCGCGGATATGTTCGCGTAAATAGCTGATGCGATAGTCGTCGTTAATTTCGCCATTGGCAGCAAATTCATCTTTTGCGCCCAGGCCGTTTTCCACCAGAAACAGTGGCTTCTGATAACGGTCGTACATCATATTCATGGTGATACGCAGACCGAGTGGATCAATACCCCAGCCCCAGTCGCTCACTTGCAGATACGGGTTACGCAGCGATTTCACCACGTTCGCCGCACTGCAGTTGTTGGCGTTCATCTCCGCCGAGGCGCAGCGCGAGGCGTAATAGCTGAAAGAGACAAAATCGACGGTGTTTTTCAGGATCTCATCATCGCCCGGTGCTTTGTCGATGGTTACCCCTTTTTCGCGGAATACGCGGGCAGAGTAAGCCGGATACGCGCCCCGCGCCTGCACATCGATAAAAAACAGGTTTTCCCGATCTTTCTCCAGCGCCGCCCAGACATCTTCCGGCTTGCAGCTGTAAGGGTAGAAGTTACCGCCCGCCAGCATACAACCCACCTGATTTTGCGGGTTAACCTCATGGGCGATTTTGGTGGCTAGCGCACTGGCAACCAGCTGGTGATGCGCAGCCTGATATTTCATCTGATCCTGATTTTCCCCTTCTTCAAACACCAGACCCGCGCCGGAGAACGGGCTATGCAACATAATGTTGATTTCATTGAAGGTAAGCCAGTATTTCACCAGACCATCAAATGCTTCAAAGCAGGTTCTGGCGTAGCGGCTGAAAAACTCCACCAGCTTGCGGTTACGCCAGGAGCCATATTCGGTGACCAGATGCATCGGCACATCGAAGTGGCACAACGTGACCAGCGGTTCGATACCGTACTTTTTACACTCTTCAAAGACAGAACGATAAAAAGCAATGCCCTGCTGATTGGGCGTGATTTCATCGCCCTGCGGAAAGAGACGGCTCCAGGCAATTGAGGTACGGAAAACCTTGAATCCCATCTCTGCCATCAGGGCGATATCTTCTTTATAACGATGATAAAAATCCGTCGCCTCATGGCTGGGATAAAACTCGTCATCTCGCAACTGAAAACGTTTTTCCAGCCCCAGTTTCACCGCCATTCGATGCTCGCCGTGTGGGATCATATCGACAGTGGTCAGACCTTTGTCACCTTCACGGAACGCACCTTCAGACTGGTTGGCGGCAAGCGCGCCGCCCCATAAAAAACTTTCTGGAAATACTGACATTTTCATCCTCAATTAAGACTTACTTCTTTGGCGACGGTCGGTTGTACGCTCTGATACTTTCGCGCCTGGGCAGCCGCTTCCTCAACAGGAATATCCTCAAAGCCGAGCAACAGTGTGAGGATAAACGACAGCACCACCGCCAGCGCCATGACCGCGAACACCCAGACGATGCTCATTGGATTCGCCGGATCGAAGAACTGCACGCTGGTAAATAGCCCCGGCGCTGCCATTGAGTGGCTGGCAAGCCCCGCCATACCGGCAACCGCGCCGCAAATAAAACCGCTGATAAGACTGGCGATAAGCGGACGTTTCAGGCGGATCGCCACGCCATATAACGCCGGTTCGGAAATCCCCGCCATAATGGCTGATGCCGCCGCAGCCAGCGCCGTCTGACGCAGTTCCGGGTTTTTCGTTTTCCACGCCACTGCCAGTGATGAACCGCCCAGCGACAGGTTAGCGCCGATCTCTGACGGCATGACCATCCCTTCTTTGCCGGTTTCGGCAATGGTCTGAATGATGGTTGGCGTAAAGACGCGGTGCATCCCGGTCATTACCAGCAGAGGCCACAGCGCGCCCATAATGGCGACTGAAAGCCAGCCCAGATAACCATGAATGGTGTAAACCAGCGCCGAAATGGCGCTACCGATCCAGATACCAATCGGGCCAATCAGCAGGATTGCCAGCGGTGCGGCAATCAACACAATCAGCATTGGTTTGAGGAAGTTTTTGGTCACCGCCGGTGTAATGCTGTCCACCCAGCGTTCGATATATGACAGGCACCAGGTCATCACCAGCGCCGGGATCACCGTGTAGGTGTATTTCACCGCGGTGACCGGAATCAGGGCAAATTCGACATGTTCACCCTGGGCCGCTTTCGCCATCAGTTCAATAAAACTCGGATGTACCAGCACACCCGCGATGGCAATCGCCAGCGACATATTGGTTTTAAATTTGATGGCGGCAGATGCCGCGACCATCAGCGGCAGGAAGAAGAAAGCACCGTCACCAATCACATTCAGAATGGTTAAGGTCGGCGATCCTTTTGTCAGCACGCCGCTCATCTCGAGGATCATTGCCAGCAGTTTGACCATCGATCCGCCGATAATCGCCGGGATCAGCGGTGACATGGTGCCGATCAGCGCATCGAGGATCCCCGCACCAATGCGACGTAGCGTGAGTTTGGGTTTACCCACGGGCTGTGCGGGCTGCATATCTCCCGGCAGCAGGCTGACGACTTCCTGAAAGGCTTGTGAAACGGTATTGCCGATAATCACCTGACACTGGTTGTCACTACGTACCACGCCGAGCACGCCGGGGATGGTTTTTAACGTCGGGCTGTCGATAAGTGCATCATCTTTGATAACAAAGCGCAACCGCGTCATACAGTGCGTGACCGCCGAGATGTTATCAACGCCGCCCAGTGCCGCTATCACCGAGCGTGCCAGCGCCGCATAATTTTTGGCCATCGGATTTTATCCTGTTATCAGTAGGGTAGATGTAGTTGTTATCAGTCGACGTGACGGAAAAATGCCGATGCTGAAACGGAATTAAGAAACCGGTTTCACAAAATCATGAATAGTTGTCACTAAATAAGCAAGAGAGTGAATTGTTCATTTTTTATATTTGTGAAACCGGTCACCTGAATATTTTTCCCGCCGATTGTGCAAGGACAATCGGCAAACGGTGCAGTACACTGCGTTGATTGCGTGTAAAGGGATGAAAATGATGACGACGATGCTGGAAGTGGCGAAGCGCGCCGGGGTTTCAAAAGCGACCGTTTCCCGCGTGCTTTCAGGTAATGGCTACGTCAGCCAGGAGACTAAAGATCGCGTGTTTCAGGCGGTAGAAGAGAGCGGTTACCGTCCAAACTTGCTGGCGCGCAATCTGTCGGCGAAGAGTACTCAGACGCTGGGGCTGGTAGTGACCAACACGCTTTACCACGGCATTTATTTTAGTGAATTACTCTTTCATGCCGCGCGAATGGCGGAAGAGAAAGGGCGGCAGTTGCTATTGGCAGATGGTAAACACAGCGCAGAAGAAGAGCGCCAGGCGATTCAGTATCTGCTGGATCTGCGCTGCGACGCGATCATGATTTACCCGCGTTTTTTAAGCGTGGATGAGATCGATGACATCATTGACGCGCACAGTCAGCCGATAATGGTGCTTAATCGCCGCCTGCGCAAAAACAGCAGCCATAGCGTCTGGTGCGATCATAAACAGACCAGTTTTAACGCCGTGGCAGAGTTGATAAACGCCGGGCATCAGGAGATTGCTTTCCTTACCGGCTCGATGGATTCCCCCACCAGCATTGAACGTCTTGCCGGGTATAAAGACGCGCTGGCGCAGCATGGTATTGCGCTCAATGAAAAACTTATCGCTAACGGTAAATGGACGCCTGCCAGCGGGGCCGAAGGGGTAGAAATGTTGCTCGAACGTGGGGCTAAATTTAGCGCGTTAGTTGCCAGTAACGACGATATGGCGATAGGTGCGATGAAAGCGTTACACGAGCGCGGCGTAGCGGTGCCAGAGCAGGTGTCAGTTATCGGATTCGATGATATCGCTATTGCCCCCTACACCGTTCCGGCGCTCTCCAGCGTAAAAATTCCGGTGACTGAGATGATTCAGGAAATTATTGGACGGCTGATTTTTATGCTCGATGGCGGGGATTTCTCACCGCCGAAAACCTTCAGCGGAAAACTGATCCGCCGCGACTCACTCATTGCTCCTTCGCGATAAACATTGTCATCACATGTCATCGTCACTAGTGTCGATGACATCGTTTTTCCTGCATTACAGAAATTAATTTCCTTAAATAACAGTAAATTAAAAACTGGCATGATTTGTGAATGTATCGGCGCATTAACTGTCATTGCTGGAGAATTTGATGAACCGTTTCATCATTGCTGACGCGAGTAAATGTATTGGTTGCCGTACCTGTGAAGTAGCGTGCGTGGTTTCTCATCAGGAAAATCAGGACTGTGCATCGCTGACCCCGGAAACTTTTTTACCGCGTATCCATGTCATTAAAGGTGTGAACATTTCCACGGCGACAGTTTGCCGTCAGTGTGAAGATGCACCGTGCGCTAACGTCTGCCCGAATGGTGCTATCAGCCGTGATAAAGGGTTTGTTCATGTGATGCAGGAACGTTGCATTGGTTGCAAAACCTGCGTTGTGGCTTGCCCATATGGTGCGATGGAAGTGGTGGTACGTCCGGTGATCCGCAACAGCGGCGCGGGTCTGAATGTACGGGCTGACAAAGCCGAAGCCAATAAATGCGACCTGTGCAACCATCGTGAAGACGGCCCGGCGTGTATGGCGGCTTGCCCGACTCATGCGCTGATTTGTGTCGATCGTAATAAACTTGAACAACTGAGCGCAGAAAAACGCCGCCGTACGGCGCTGATGTTCTAAAAATCTTACAGAACTGTTCTGGTATCAAAGGAATTCCCGGAAATATTCGTAGAATACGGAGCGGGCGGTATCGCCGACCTGTGACTGCCGGATGCGACGCTGTCGTGTCCGGCAGGGCGGGTTACGCAATTCATGATGGCGGGAATAACTCAATGGCAAAAAACACATCTTGCGGTGTCCAACTGCGTATTCGTGGCAAAGTGCAGGGCGTCGGTTTTCGTCCGTTTGTCTGGCAGCTGGCACAGCAATTAAATCTTCACGGCGATGTCTGTAATGACGGCGATGGCGTAGAAGTCCGGCTGCGGGAAGACCCGGAAACGTTTCTTGTTCAATTGCATCAGCACTGCCCGCCGCTGGCGCGTATTGATAGCGTCGAGCGTGAGCCGTTTATCTGGTCACAACTGCCCACCGAGTTCACTATACGCCAGAGCACAGGCGGCACCATGAATACGCAAATTGTTCCCGATGCCGCTACTTGCCCTGCTTGCCTTGCCGAAATGAATACCCCAGGCGAACGGCGTTATCGTTATCCGTTTATCAACTGTACCCACTGCGGCCCGCGTTTCACCATTATTCGCGCCATGCCTTACGACCGCCCGTTTACCGTGATGGCGGCGTTTCCGCTATGTCCGGCCTGTGACAAAGAGTACCGTGACCCGCTCGATCGTCGCTTCCACGCCCAGCCGGTGGCCTGCCCGGAGTGTGGCCCGCATCTTGAATGGGTAAGTCATGGTGAACATGCGGAACAAGAGGCGGCATTACAGGCAGCTATCGCACAGTTAAAAATGGGCAAAATTGTCGCCATCAAAGGGATTGGCGGATTTCATCTTGCCTGCGATGCACGTAACAGTAACGCGGTGGCGACACTTCGGGCGCGCAAACATCGCCCGGCGAAACCGCTGGCGGTCATGTTGCCAGTGGCTGACGGTTTACCAGACGCTGCGCGCCAGTTGCTTACCACGCCCGCCGCGCCGATTGTGCTGGTGGATAAAAAATACGTTCCTGAGCTTTGTGATGATATCGCCCCTGACCTTAACGAAGTCGGGGTAATGTTGCCTGCGAACCCGCTCCAGCATTTGCTGTTACAGGAACTGCAATGCCCGCTGGTGATGACCTCCGGCAACCTGAGCGGTAAACCACCAGCTATCAGCAACGAACAGGCGCTGGCGGATTTGCAGGGCATTGCCGACGGATTCTTGATACATAACCGCGACATCGTGCAGCGGATGGATGATTCGGTGGTGCGCGAAAGCGGCGAAATGCTGCGCCGTTCGCGGGGGTATGTGCCGGATGCGCTGGCTTTGCCTCCGGGCTTTAAAAATGTTCCGCCTGTGCTGTGTCTCGGCGCGGATCTGAAAAATACCTTCTGCCTGGTGCGCGGTGAACAAGCGGTGTTGAGTCAGCATCTGGGCGATTTAAGTGACGATGGCATCCAGATGCAGTGGCGCGAAGCGTTACGCCTGATGCAAAACATCTACGATTTTACCCCGCAATACGTTGTGCATGACGCGCATCCGGGCTATGTCTCCAGCCAGTGGGCGCGTGAAATGAATCTGCCGACGCAAACGGTACTGCATCATCATGCCCATGCAGCGGCGTGTCTGGCAGAGCATCAGTGGCCGCTGGATGGCGGTGATGTCATTGCTTTGACGCTCGACGGTATCGGTATGGGGGAGAACGGCGCTTTGTGGGGCGGCGAGTGCCTGCGGGTGAACTATCGCGAATGTGAGCACCTGGGCGGCTTGCCTGCAGTGGCGCTTCCGGGTGGCGATTTGGCAGCGAAGCAGCCGTGGCGAAACCTGCTGGCGCAGTGCCTGCGCTTTGTGCCGGAGTGGCAGAATTACTCTGAAACAGCAAGTGTGCAACAGCAAAACTGGAGCGTGCTGGCGCGGGCCATTGAGCGTGGAATTAACGCGCCGCTGGCGTCATCGTGTGGGCGTTTTTTCGATGCAGTGGCGGCGGCACTGGGCTGTGCGCCAGCCACGTTAAGTTATGAAGGTGAAGCGGCTTGTGCTCTGGAGGCGCTCGCAGCCTCATGCCACGGAGTGACGCATCCGGTGACAATGCCGCGGGTGGACAATCAACTGGATCTCGCCACTTTCTGGCAGCAGTGGCTGAACTGGCAGGCACCGGTTAATCAACGCGCGTGGGCGTTTCATGATGCGCTGGCGCAGGGTTTTGCCGCGTTGATGCGTGAGCAGGCCACGATGCGTGGTATCACTACGCTGGTATTTAGCGGCGGGGTTATTCATAACCGTTTGCTGCGTGCACGTCTGGCGCATTATCTCGCTGATTTCACATTGCTCTTTCCACAGAGTTTACCGGCGGGTGATGGCGGTTTGTCTCTGGGGCAGGGGGTTATTGCTGCGGCGCGTTGGTTAGCGGGTGAAGTCCAGAACGGATAAAACGTGTTGCATTTGGACACCATTGCCGGATGCGGCGTAAACGCCTTATCCGGCCTACACATGCGTCCCCGTAGGTCGGATAAGACGCGCCAGCGTCGCATCCGACATTTTAGGCACAGTAGCCCACCTACATCGGCAATGTTTTCAACAATCCAAATGCCTCTTTCATCCGATCCTCACTGACCACAAAGGCGCGAAGCTGGTCAGCATCGTCAACGCCGCGCGCCACCATTCCCTGGCGTTCGGTATTAATTTGCCAGCGTAAATCCTGACGCTGGGTTTCGCCTGCCAGATGCAGCGGTAATTCCGGCGTTTTGATTTTCACCAGCATCGCCGGGAGTTTCAGCGGCGTGTTATTGCCGAGAAGATTTTTTGCCAGCACCATCGCGCTAAGTTGAATCGGCTGGAGGAACGGCAATACCTGACCGTTAATTTCCGCGCAATCGCCCAGCGCGTAAATATCGGTATTACTGGTTTGCAGATAACTATCGACGCAAACGCCGCGATTAATCGTCAGCCCGGCGCGTCGTGCCAGGGCGGTTTCCGGGCGCAGTCCGGTGGCGGCAATTACCGCATCCACTTCGATATTGCGCTGGCGGTCCAGCGTTGCCTGAATGCCAGAATCCGTTTTTTCCAGCCCCTGTAACTGAGATTTCAACAGCAGATGAACGCCCATCTCCGTCAACCGATGCTGCAAGCGGCTGCTGACTTCCGGTGGCATTAACGACGCCAGAATACTGGCAGCGTTGTCGATTAGCGTGACCGCTTTGCCTGCACGACAAAAATCCATCGCCAGTTCGCTACCAATCAAACCACCGCCAACAATCAACACGCGTCGGGCATCCCGCAGTTGCGTTTCACAGGCGCGATACTCTTGCTGACTATTTAACGTCAGCATTAACTCACGCCCAGGCACAGGCGGGACAAAGGCACTGGCACCGGTTGCCAGTACTAGCTTGTCGTATTGCCACTGATTATTCTGGCTTTTCACCACACGGGCTTCGGCATCGATATCCGTCACCCAGGTTTGTGGAAACAGGTGCAGATTAAACTGCTCGGCAAATTCACCCGCCGTCTGGCGGGTAAGGTCATCGGCACGTTGCCCCTGACTGATAACATGGCTGAGGTCAGGTTTGTTGTACTCATCCATGCTGTCGGCGGCAATCAGGGTTAATGGAATAGTGGCGTCCTGTTTGCGAATATTTTTCACCAGTTGGCGGGCGGCGAAGCCCGAACCGATGATCACAATGCCGTTACTCATTTTGCCTCCGATGCCAGTTCTTCAAAGACGTCTTTGCCGAGGGAGCATTCCGGGCAGAGGAAGTTATCCGGGACTTCACTCCACGGCGTTCCTGGCGCAACGTCCTGCATTGGCTCGCCTTTTGCCGGATCGTAAATCCACTGGCAGACGCTGCACTGCATCCGTGGGCCGAGGTCAGCCGTCGTGGTGGCAGAGGTTTCTTCTTTAACTACCGTATTCACCGTGCTCTGCGGCAGCGGCGCGAGCGCCCACTGACGGGCGATTTCGCGACCGTGTTCACGGCATAACTTCAGAGCGTCCTGGTCTGGTCGCCATTTCGCTTTCAGGCTAAGCGACATTTCGAAACCCGCATCCTGCAGGCGCGTGGAAAGACGATCCACCGCACCGCCGCTCCAGCCGTGAGAGCCGAAAGCACTGGCGCGTTTGTTACGGAAGCGTAAACCAGTCATCTCCTCCACCAGCCCGGCGATTTTCGGCATCATCACGTTATTCATCGTCGAAGTGCCGACCAGCACGCCTTTTGAGCGGAAGACATTAGTCAGGATTTCGTTTTTATCGCTTCGGGCGACGTTGAAAATTTTCACCGCCACGCGTGGGTCGGTTTCCGCAATCCCCTGGGCGATAGCGTCAGCCATCATGCGGGTGTTATTCGACATGGTGTCGTAGAAAATGGTGATTCTGTCTTCCTGATAATCAGCCGCCCATTTCAGGTACAGCTCGACAATTTGCGTCGGGTTATCGCGCCATACCACGCCGTGGGAAGTGGCTATCATATCGACTGGTAAGTTAAAGCCCAGGATCTCGGTAATTTTCGGTGTTACCAGGCGGCTGAACGGCGTCAGGATATTGGCGTAGTAACGCTGGCACTGCTCGAAAAGCTCCGTCTGATCCACTTCATCGTTGAACAGATGCTCGTCGCAGTAGTGTTGACCGAAAGCATCGTTACTGAACAGCACCGCGTCGCCTGTCAGGTAAGTCATCATGCTGTCCGGCCAGTGCAGCATTGGTGTTTCGACAAAAATGAGCTGTTTGCCGTTGCCGATATCCAGCGTGTCGCCAGTTTTCACCACATTAAAATTCCACTCCGGATGATGGTGATGACCATTTATCGAGTCGATAGCGTTGGCTGTACAGTAGATCGGCGTATCGGGAATTTGTGCCATCAGTTCGGTCAGCGCCCCAGCGTGGTCCTCTTCTGCATGGTTAATCACGATGTAATCGATATCCGCCAGATCGATTTCATTACGCAGGTTCTGCACAAATTCGCGGCTGAATTTATGGTCGACGGTGTCGATCAGCACGTTTTTTTCTTCGCGGATGAGGTAGCTATTGTAGCTGCTGCCGCGCAGCGTTTTATATTCCGTGCCGTGAAAATCACGCACTTCCCAGTCACGTTGACCAACCCAATGAATGTTATTTTTCACCACAATAGACATAGCAACCTCAATTTATTCAGCGTGTTCTAAAAAGATGTCTTGCTAATTGCAGATTGCGTGCCAGTTTTTTATCTGATTGTTTTTACTCTATAAATAAAATTATGCCCATTAATGAGTAGTCAAAATGACTATCAATCAAATGGTCGATATGACAATATCTATAGTCAAATTGACAGTGAGGCAAAGATGAGTTTTTCCGTTGATGTGCTGGCGAATATCGCCATCGAATTGCAGCGTGGGATTGGTCACCAGGATCGTTTTCAGCGCCTGATCACCACGCTACGTCAGGTGCTGGAGTGCGATGCGTCTGCGTTGCTACGTTACGATTCGCGGCAGTTTATTCCGCTTGCCATCGACGGTCTGGCAAAGGATGTACTCGGTAGACGCTTTGCGCTGGAAGGGCATCCACGGCTGGAAGCGATTGCCCGCGCCGGGGATGTGGTGCGCTTTCCCGCAGACAGCGAATTGCCCGATCCCTATGACGGTTTGATTCCTGGGCAGGAGAGTCTGAAGGTTCACGCCTGCGTTGGTCTGCCATTGTTTGCCGGGCAAAACCTGATCGGCGCACTGACGCTCGACGGGATGCAGCCCGATCAGTTCGATGTTTTCAGCGACGAAGAGCTACGGCTGATTGCTGCGCTGGCGGCGGGAGCGTTAAGCAATGCGTTGCTGATTGAACAACTGGAAAGCCAGAATATGCTGCCAGGCGATGCCACGCCGTTTGAAGCGGTGAAACAGACGCAGATGATTGGCTTGTCCCCTGGCATGACGCAACTGAAAAAAGAGATTGAGATTGTGGCGGCGTCCGATCTCAACGTCCTGATCAGCGGTGAGACTGGAACCGGTAAGGAGCTGGTGGCGAAAGCGATTCATGAAGCCTCGCCACGGGCGGTGAATCCGCTGGTCTATCTCAACTGTGCTGCACTGCCGGAAAGTGTGGCGGAAAGTGAGTTGTTCGGGCATGTGAAAGGAGCGTTTACTGGCGCTATCAGTAATCGCAGCGGGAAGTTTGAAATGGCGGATAACGGCACGCTGTTTCTGGATGAGATCGGCGAGTTGTCGTTGGCATTGCAGGCCAAGCTGCTGAGGGTGTTGCAGTATGGCGATATTCAGCGCGTTGGCGATGACCGTTGTTTGCGGGTCGATGTGCGCGTGCTGGCGGCGACTAACCGCGATTTACGCGAAGAGGTGCTGGCAGGGCGATTCCGCGCCGATTTGTTTCATCGCCTGAGCGTGTTTCCACTTTCGGTGCCGCCGCTGCGTGAGCGGGGCGATGATGTCATTCTGCTGGCGGGGTATTTCTGCGAGCAGTGTCGTTTGCGGCAGGGGCTCTCCCGCGTGGTATTAAGTGCCGGAGCGCGAAATTTACTGCAACACTACAGTTTTCCGGGAAACGTGCGCGAACTGGAACATGCTATTCATCGGGCGGTAGTTCTGGCGAGAGCCACCCGCAGCGGCGATGAAGTGATTCTTGAGGCGCAACATTTTGCTTTTCCTGAGGTGACGTTGCCGACGCCAGAAGTGGCGGCGGTGCCCGTTGTTAAGCAAAACCTGCGTGAAGCGACAGAAGCGTTCCAGCGTGAAACTATTCGTCAGGCACTGGCACAAAATCATCACAACTGGGCTGCCTGCGCGCGGATGCTGGAAACCGACGTCGCCAACCTGCATCGGCTGGCGAAACGTCTGGGATTGAAGGATTAAATAATCCCGGCCTGATAGAAATCCTGCAGGTTTATTGCGCCGGTGAGTTTGCCGTTTTCATCCACCACCGGTGCGGCAGTGATTTTGCGCTTCATCAGGATCTCTTTGGCGTCGATGGCGCGACTTTGCGATTGCAACGTGGTGCCGCCGACCGTCATCGCTTCATTGACTGGCGTGGTGAGTGCGCCGCCGCCAACCAGCCAGCGACGTAAATCGCCGTCGGTAAAGACGCCTTGTACCTGTTGTTGAGCGTCACATACCGCCACCAGCCCCAGACCGGTGCGGCTGAGTTCCAGCATCGCATCCATCACGCTGGCGGTTAACGCCACCTGTGGGATGGCATCGTCACGGCGCATCAGATGATGCACTTTATTCAGCAAGCGAGCGCCCAGTGCCCCGGCTGGGTGGGAGCGGGCAAAATCTTCTTCATTAAATCCGCGCGCCTGCATGACAGCCATCGCCAGCGCGTCACCCATCATCAGGGTATTGACGGTGCTGGAGGTCGGCGCAAGGTGCATCGGGCAGGCTTCGCGTTCTACGGAGATATCCAGCACCGCTTTTGCCGCCAGGCTCAGCGGTGACGTCGGTTTGCCGGTCATCGCCAGCAGCGCGATAGATTTATCTTCCAGACGCGGAATAATCAGATCCAGTTCCTTCGCGCCACCGGAGTAAGAGATAAACAGCATCACATCGCGGCTTTCGATCATCCCCAGATCGCCGTGCAGCGCTTCTGCCGGATGGACAAAAAAAGCCGGAGTGCCGGTACTGGCAAGCGTTGCGGCGATTTTCTTACCAATGTGGCCCGATTTGCCAATTCCCGAAACCACCACTTTGCCTTCACAGTGCAGGATGATATTGGCGGCGCGAACAAAATCATCGCCCAGACGTTCCGGTAAACGGCTTGCTTCCTGCAACTCCAGCATTAACGTCTGACGTCCCGCGTTCAGTAGTGCTTCACTCATTGCTCTCTCCGGTTATGATCACATCGATCCCTTTCTCTTCCAGCGCCTGACGAAACGCCGGATCGATACCTGCGTCGGTAATCAGCTTATCGACGCTTTCAAGACTGCAAACTACGTTGGGGCTTTTACGGCCAAACTTTGATGAGTCCGCCATCAAAATCACTTCGCGCGCGGCATTGCACATTGCCTTACTGACGGTATAAACCTCGTTAAAGGTGGTTACGCCCGCATTGAGATCGATGCCGTCGGTGCCCATAAACAATTTATCGAAGGTGAAATGCTCGAAGGCATTCTCTGCCAGTTGCCCGTGAAATGAGGCCGATTTTTTGCGAAACGTTCCGCCTGGCATCAGGATAGTTTGTTCGTTATCCAGTTCGGATAGCGCATTGACGATATGCAGGCTGTTGGTCATCACCGTGATGTTATTAAAGCGCGAGAGCAGGGGAACCATCTGCAAAACGGTACTGCCAGCATCAAGAATGATCGAATCGCCATCATGGATAAAACTAACGGCAGCTTCTGCAATCAGCTCTTTCTTGTGGGTGTTGATGAGTGTTTTATGATCGATAGGCGGATCGGATTCCTCTTTATTCAACACCACTCCGCCATAAGTACGAATGACGGTTCCGGCATGTTCCAGAATGACCAGATCTTTGCGAATGGTTGTGCCTGTGGTGTCAAAGTATTGCGCCAATTCTTCAACCGAGCATTTACCCTGCTTTTGCAGATACTCCAGAATGGCGGCCTGACGCTGACGAGGTTTCATGGGCGTGATTACCTGATTTAGGTTTCAAAATGATAACTTCGCAAGCAAGTAACATTCACAACGAAATTATCCACGTTTCAGTTTAAGCGCCAATGATAGAGCATTCTGTGATAGTGGATCATGGGGAAAGATCACATCGGGCTGTAAATCACCCGCATGCATACCGGTAATTGCGGGAATTTTTTGCGGTCGGGCGAAGACGGTCAGTCCTTTCATAAACAAGGTGTCGACGATGCGCTGCTGATCGTCCAGCGCGATGGCGACCACGACCCGCGGTTTAAAGCGCCCGCTGGAACGGCCCACGCCAACCCGCCCTTGCTGGCATAGTGTGTCGAAGGCACGGTTAAAACGAGAAATTTGCCAGCCGCCTAAGGCCAGTTGCGCACACCAGGCGATAACGGCGACGGTGATGAGTGCGGATACCATAACTTTTCCTTAATGTAGTGGCGGAAGTCCTGTATGCCTGATGAGCGTAGCGCATCAGGCATTCTATAGTCTCACGGAGATCCTTAATGGATCTCCGCTGTTGATCAGAACATCACCTGACCGCCGGTGACATTGATCGACTGTCCGGTGCAGTACGACGCCTTAGGACTGGCGTAGAACAGCAGCATATTCAGCACATCTTGATAATCGCAGCCGCGTTTGAGCGGTACTTTGTCGATGTAATACTGCTCGACTTGATCCGGTTTGATACCCAGCTTGGTCGCGTATTGTGGCAACAGTGACTGGAACATCGGCGATTTCAGCAGGTTACCGAGCATCAGTGAATGCACCGTAATGCCGTACTCCGCCAGATCCAGCGCCAGTGATTGAGTCAGCCCGACGCCACCAAATTTCGCTGCGCTGTAGCCAGAGTTGTGTTTGCTGCCCACTTTGCCGGATTTCGAGTTGATCTGAATAATGCGCCCCTGAATCCCGTCGCGGATCATCAAACGCGAAAATTCACGCGCACACAGGAAATAACCCACCAGATTCACCTGTAGCGAACGGTCAAAATCGCCGAGCTGGAAGTCGCTGATAAAGGCTGCTTTTGCTATTCCGGCGCTGTAGACCAGCAAATCCACGCGACCAAAGATTTCATCTACCCCACGAGAGAGCGCCAGAACGCTTTGCTCGCTAGTGGCGTCAGCACCAAAACCGTACGCCATACTTTCACCATATTCGGCGTTAATTTCTTGTGCCACATTTGCGGCTTTGTCGCTCTGAATATCGACAACCGCCACGCGATACCCCTCGGCAGCCAGACCGTGGCACAGGAACGCGCCTAAGGTTTGCCCACCACCGATGACAACGGCAACCTGATTCATTTTTTACTCCTTAACAGATTCAAACTTCAAAACCGATCCCGGCGCGATATCGTCGGGTACAGGGCCTGCCACATGGACAGTGCCCGGAAATTCCGCTTCGCTTAAACCATCGAAGCGCAGGGTGACATGACCCAGTTCGCGAAGGTTGTCTTCCGCCACGCTGCCAACGGCGGTCACCGGATAGCGATGCCGCCCGAGAGAAAATTGCAAACCGGGATGGAGTGCACCTTTTAACTCGCCGTGGCAATGAATGAAGCAATACTCTTCGAGATCCGCAGGCGCGCCTTCACGAAAGGTGATGAGCATCTGGTCGCTGAGGGCGTCAGTGGCACTCGCGCCAATACGGGTGATGGTGGTCTGATAAATAACGGTCATGTTTCAGCCTCTATTGATAGATAAAACCGGAGACAAACCAGGCGATCAGTACAGTTGGCGCGCCGGTTAAAAAGCGGCTCACCAGAACAGAAGGGACACCGACGCGAACCGTGTCCTGACGAGCTTCCGCCAGCGACAAACCGACCGGGATGAAGTCGCAGGCCGCCTGCGCGTTGATGGCAAACAGTGCAGGTAAAGCCAGATGCGGCGGAATATTGCCGAGACCAATCTGCACGCCAATCAATACGCCGATAACCTGTGCGATAACTGCGCCTGGGCCGAGGAAAGGTGAAAGCAGCGGGAAGGAGCAGATGAGCGCCAGCATGACCAGACCCAGTGGATGGCTCGCCAGCGGAGCAAGACCGTGGGCAATCCAGTTACCAAGGCCAGAAGCCATAATGATTCCGATAAGCGCCGAGACGAACGCCATAAACGGCAGAATGGTTTTTAATACAGTGTCGATGGTGTCACGGCCAGACTGGAACAGCACGGCAACGGCAGAACCCATACCCATTCCCACCTTCGCCAGTAAACCATCGCTTTGTTCGGTGATTTTCTTGCTGGTGTCATAGTCACGGCCCACGGAAGAGGGTTGTGGTGTCGCATCACCCACTACAGTGATGTTTTCTTCTTTTACGCCAGAGACATAAATATCTTCCACAATGTACTGCGCCAGCGGGCCGGACTTGCCCGTCGAGTGGATATTAATGGTGGGAATACGCCGTTTCGGATAGATGCCGCAGCGTAATGTGCCGCCACAGTCGATTACCGCGACACCAATTTCCGCCTCCGCGGGTTCACCTTCTTTAAATCCGTCGATAGCTTGCCAGCCAGTAAGCTGTGCCAGTTTGTCAACAATCGCAGGTCGGGTACCGGCGGTGATATAGACGATTTTTTTGCCCGGCGTGGCTTCCAGCTCAAGCGGGCCGCCCCAGCCACCCGTTCCTTTTTCGATCCGAATGCGTATCATGATGTTGCTCCTGCCAGACGAACTTTTTGTTCAAGTTGAATGCCCATCTTTTTCTCGAAAATGGCGGTGGTCAGATCGGTTACCCAGCCGCGGAAGAAGTTGGTGACCAGACCAACCAGCAGATAGCTCACCGCCAGTGGGCCAAGTGGCAGATTCAGCGTCGTCAGACCGCTGGCAATGCCAAGATAAACAAACAGTTCGCCAGGGTTGATATGAGGGAAGAGGCCATTCATTGAGTGGCAGCTATAAGAGGCCGCTGCGTAGTAGCTGGGTTTGTATTTTTCCGGCATAAAGCGACCAAGACTTAAGGTCATCGGGTTACAAAAGACAAACGTACCAATGCACGGTAGCAGCAGGTAACGGGAAACAGGGTTACCGGCGCAACGTTGAGCAAATCGTTCAATACGATGCTGACCGATAAAATTAATCAATGCGTTCATGATAACCAGCAGGCTAATTAACAGCGGAAGAATGCCGGTTACCATCCCGGTAAACACTTCTCCGCCTTTCTGGAACAGCCCGATGAACCACTCTGCGCCATGAGTAATGGTTTCTATCATTGTTCTCTCCTTCAGTATTTATTGTTTTATTACCAAACGGCAATCTAATCTAATCAGATTGAAAGATTTAAAAGTGTTATTTTGATCGCAAAATGAAAGATAAATATTTTATTTTGAAAGTTTGTATAAAGAAGGTAGTGAGGAGAATGAGTTGATTATGTAAAGTCCGTATCGGGCAGTGACTACCGCTTCCTTGTGCGGGGCGGGATGCTTTACCATACTTGCCCCTGGTTGAATCTGTTAAATGGACCCCTCATGTTCAAGCGTCGTTATGTAACATTGCTTCCCCTTTTTGTGTTGCTTGCCGCCTGTAGCAGCAAGCCAAAACCTACTGAGACTGAAACGACCACCGGAACGCCGTCTGGCGGCTTCCTGCTTGAGCCGCAGCACAATGTGATGCAGATGGGCGGTGACTTCGCCAATAACCCGAATGCCCAGCAGTTCATCGACAAAATGGTGAACAAACACGGTTTCGATCGTCAGCAGTTGCAGGAAATTCTCTCCCAGGCGAAACGTCTGGATTCGGTACTGCGGCTGATGGATAACCAGGCACCAACCACATCGGTGAAACCGCCATCAGGTCCGAACGGCGCATGGCTGCGTTATCGCAAAAAATTTATTACGCCGGACAACGTGCAGAACGGTGTGGTTTTCTGGAATCAGTATGAAGATGCGTTGAATCGCGCGTGGCAGGTGTATGGTGTACCGCCGGAAATTATCGTCGGGATTATCGGCGTTGAAACCCGCTGGGGGCGCGTGATGGGGAAAACTCGCATCCTCGATGCGCTGGCAACGCTGTCATTTAACTACCCACGCCGCGCGGAGTATTTTTCTGGCGAGCTGGAAACCTTCCTGCTGATGGCGCGCGACGAGCAGGACGATCCGCTCAATCTGAAAGGTTCCTTTGCCGGGGCGATGGGCTACGGACAGTTTATGCCGTCGTCTTACAAACAATATGCGGTAGATTTCAGCGGCGACGGGCATATCAACCTGTGGGATCCGGTTGATGCGATCGGTAGCGTGGCGAATTATTTCAAAGCGCACGGCTGGGTGAAAGGCGATCAGGTCGCGGTAATGGCAAACGGTCAGGCGCCAGGCTTGCCAAATGGCTTCAAAACCAGGTACAGCATTTCGCAGCTTGCCGCGGCAGGTTTAACGCCACAGCAGCCGCTGGGCAACCATCAACAAGCCAGCCTGCTGCGTCTGGATGTCGGTACCGGTTACCAGTACTGGTACGGTCTGCCGAACTTCTACACCATTACCCGTTATAACCACAGCACCCATTACGCAATGGCGGTCTGGCAGTTAGGACAAGCCGTGGCGCTGGCGCGCGTGCAGTAACTATTTGCCAGAGGGGGGCGTGAGCTTCCCTCTGGCTAATCAGCTTTTTTCTGAATCCTCCTCGTAAAATTGCAACGCCAACACCATCTTCCTGACGAAAGTGCTATCTTGTCCGGCATAAATTTATGACTGACAGAGGTTGTGATGACTGACAGTGAACTGATGCAGTTAAGCGAACAGGTTGGGCAGGCGCTGAAAGTCCGTGGCGCAACCGTAACAACTGCTGAGTCTTGTACCGGCGGTTGGGTAGCGAAAGTGATTACCGATATTGCCGGTAGCTCCGCCTGGTTTGAACGCGGATTTGTCACCTACAGTAACGAAGCCAAAGCGCAGATGATCGGCGTGCGCGAAGAGACGCTGGCGCAGCATGGCGCGGTGAGTGAACCCGTCGTGGTGGAAATGGCGATAGGCGCACTGAAAGCGGCTCGTGCTGATTACGCCGTGTCTATTAGTGGTATCGCCGGGCCGGATGGCGGCAGTGAAGAGAAGCCTGTCGGCACCGTCTGGTTTGCTTTTGCCACTGCCCGTGGTGAAGGCATTACCCGGCGGGAATGCTTCAGCGGTGACCGTGATGCGGTGCGTCGTCAGGCTACTGCGTATGCATTGCAGACCTTGTGGCAACAATTTCTACAAAACACTTGATACTGTATGAGCATACAGTATAATTGCTTCAACAGAACATATTGACTATCCGGTATTACCCGGCATGACAGGAGTAAAAATGGCTATCGACGAAAACAAACAGAAAGCGTTGGCGGCAGCACTGGGCCAGATTGAGAAACAATTTGGTAAAGGCTCCATCATGCGCCTGGGTGAAGACCGTTCCATGGATGTGGAAACCATCTCTACCGGTTCGCTTTCACTGGATATCGCGCTTGGGGCAGGTGGTCTGCCGATGGGCCGTATCGTCGAAATCTACGGACCAGAATCTTCCGGTAAAACCACGCTGACGTTGCAGGTGATCGCCGCAGCGCAGCGCGAAGGTAAAACCTGTGCGTTTATCGATGCTGAACACGCGCTGGACCCAATCTACGCACGTAAACTGGGCGTCGATATCGACAACCTGCTGTGCTCCCAGCCGGATACCGGCGAGCAGGCACTGGAAATCTGTGACGCCCTGGCACGTTCTGGCGCAGTAGACGTTATCGTCGTTGACTCCGTGGCGGCACTGACGCCGAAAGCGGAAATCGAAGGCGAAATCGGCGACTCTCACATGGGCCTTGCGGCACGTATGATGAGCCAGGCGATGCGTAAGCTGGCGGGTAACCTGAAGCAGTCCAACACGCTGCTGATCTTCATCAACCAGATCCGTATGAAAATTGGTGTGATGTTTGGTAACCCGGAAACCACTACCGGTGGTAACGCGCTGAAATTCTACGCCTCTGTTCGTCTCGACATCCGTCGTATCGGCGCGGTGAAAGAGGGCGAAAACGTGGTGGGTAGCGAAACCCGCGTGAAAGTGGTGAAGAACAAAATCGCTGCGCCGTTTAAACAGGCTGAATTCCAGATCCTCTACGGCGAAGGTATCAACTTCTACGGCGAGCTGGTTGACCTGGGCGTGAAAGAGAAGCTTATCGAGAAAGCAGGCGCGTGGTACAGCTACAAAGGTGAGAAGATCGGTCAGGGTAAAGCGAATGCGACTGCCTGGCTGAAAGATAACCCAGAAACCGCGAAAGAGATCGAGAAGAAAGTACGTGAGTTGCTGCTGAGCAACCCGAACTCAACGCCGGATTTCTCTGTAGATGACAGCGAAGGCGTAGCAGAAACTAACGAAGATTTTTAATCGTCTTGTTTGATACACAAGGGTCGCATCTGCGGCCCTTTTGCTTTTTTAAGTTGTAAGGATATGCCATGACAGAATCAACATCCCGTCGCCCGGCATATGCTCGCCTGTTGGATCGTGCGGTACGCATTCTGGCGGTGCGCGATCACAGTGAGCAAGAACTGCGACGTAAACTCGCGGCACCGATTATGGGCAAAAATGGCCCGGAAGAGATTGATGCCACGGCAGAAGATTACGAGCGCGTTATTGCCTGGTGCCATGAACATGGCTATCTTGATGACAGCCGATTTGTTGCGCGCTTTATCGCCAGCCGTAGCCGCAAAGGTTATGGACCTGCGCGTATTCGTCAGGAACTGAATCAGAAAGGTATTTCCCGCGAAGCGACAGAAAAAGCGATGCGTGAATGTGACATCGACTGGTGCGCACTGGCGCGCGATCAGGCGACGCGAAAATATGGCGAACCTTTGCCAACTGTCTTTTCAGAAAAAGTTAAGATCCAGCGTTTTCTGCTCTATCGTGGCTATCTGATGGAAGATATCCAGGATATTTGGCGAAATTTTGCCGACTGAACGCATACGGGATTTTACTTCCCAGTCAAGAAAACTTATCTTATTCCCACTTTTCAGTTACCAGCCGGGCGGTTAACGACACGCAACGGCTGGTAGCGATATTTCGTTAGCTTGATTTCAGGATAATTATGAGCAAGAGCACCGCTGAGATCCGTCAGGCGTTTCTCGACTTTTTCCATAGTAAGGGACATCAGGTAGTTGCCAGCAGCTCCCTGGTACCCCATAACGACCCAACTCTGTTGTTTACCAACGCCGGGATGAACCAGTTCAAGGATGTGTTCCTTGGGCTCGACAAGCGTAATTATTCCCGCGCTACCACTTCCCAACGCTGCGTGCGTGCGGGTGGTAAACACAACGACCTGGAAAACGTCGGTTACACCGCGCGTCACCATACCTTCTTCGAAATGCTGGGCAACTTCAGCTTCGGCGACTATTTCAAACACGATGCCATTCAGTTTGCATGGGAACTGCTGACCAGCGAAAAATGGTTTGCCCTGCCGAAAGAGCGTCTGTGGGTTACCGTCTATGAAAGCGACGACGAAGCCTACGAAATCTGGGAAAAAGAAGTAGGGATCCCGCGCGAACGTATTATTCGCATCGGCGATAACAAAGGTGCGCCATACGCATCTGACAACTTCTGGCAGATGGGTGACACTGGTCCGTGCGGCCCGTGCACCGAAATCTTCTACGATCACGGCGACCACATTTGGGGCGGCCCTCCGGGAAGTCCGGAAGAAGACGGCGACCGCTACATTGAGATCTGGAACATCGTCTTCATGCAGTTCAACCGCCAGGCCGATGGCACGATGGAACCGCTGCCGAAACCGTCTGTAGATACCGGTATGGGTCTGGAGCGTATTGCTGCGGTGCTGCAACACGTTAACTCTAACTATGACATCGACCTGTTCCGCACGTTGATCCAGGCGGTAGCGAAAGTCACTGGCGCGACCGATCTGAGCAATAAATCGCTGCGCGTAATCGCTGACCACATTCGTTCTTGTGCGTTCCTGATCGCGGATGGCGTAATGCCGTCCAACGAAAACCGTGGTTATGTACTGCGTCGTATCATTCGTCGCGCAGTGCGTCACGGCAATATGCTCGGCGCGAAAGAAACCTTCTTCTACAAACTGGTTGGTCCGCTGATCGACGTTATGGGCTCTGCGGGTGAAGACCTGAAACGCCAGCAGGCGCAGGTTGAGCAGGTGCTGAAGACTGAAGAAGAGCAGTTTGCCCGTACTCTGGAGCGCGGTCTGGCGCTGCTGGATGAAGAGCTGGCAAAACTTTCTGGTGATACGCTGGATGGTGAAACTGCTTTCCGCCTGTACGACACCTACGGCTTCCCGGTTGACCTGACGGCTGATGTTTGTCGTGAGCGCAACATCAAAGTTGACGAAGCTGGTTTTGAAGCAGCAATGGAAGAGCAGCGTCGTCGTGCGCGCGAAGCCAGCGGCTTTGGTGCCGATTACAACGCAATGATCCGTGTTGACAGTGCATCTGAATTTAAAGGCTATGACCATCTGGAACTGAACGGCAAAGTGACCGCGCTGTTTGTTGATGGTAAAGCGGTTGATGCCATCAATGCAGGCCAGGAAGCTGTGGTCGTGCTGGATCAAACGCCATTCTATGCGGAATCCGGCGGTCAGGTTGGTGATAAAGGCGAACTGAAAGGCGCTAACTTCTCCTTCGCGGTGGAAGATACGCAGAAATACGGCCAGGCGATTGGCCACATCGGTAAACTTGCTGCGGGTTCTCTGAAAGTGGGCGACGCTGTGCAGGCTGATGTTGATGAGGCTCGTCGCGCCCGTATTCGTCTGAATCACTCCGCAACGCACCTGATGCACGCTGCGCTGCGCCAGGTTCTGGGTACTCATGTATCGCAGAAAGGTTCACTGGTTAACGACAAAGTGCTGCGCTTCGACTTCTCACACAACGAAGCGATGAAACCAGAAGAGATTCGTGCGGTCGAAGACCTGGTGAACGCACAGATTCGCCGTAACTTGCCGATCGAAACCAACATCATGGATCTCGAAGCGGCGAAAGCGAAAGGTGCGATGGCGCTGTTTGGCGAGAAGTATGATGAGCGCGTACGCGTGCTGAGCATGGGCGATTTCTCCACCGAGCTGTGTGGCGGTACTCACGCCAGCCGCACTGGTGATATTGGTCTGTTCCGCATCATCTCTGAATCGGGTACTGCTGCAGGCGTTCGTCGTATCGAAGCGGTGACCGGAGAAGGCGCTATCGCCACCGTTCATGCAGACAGCGATCGCTTAAGCGAAGTCGCGCATCTGCTGAAAGGCGATAGCAATAATCTGGCTGATAAAGTGCGTTCAGTACTGGAACGTACGCGTCAGCTGGAAAAAGAGTTACAACAGCTTAAAGAACAAGCTGCCGCACAGGAGAGCGCAAATCTTTCCAGTAAGGCAATTGATGTTAATGGTGTTAAGCTGTTGGTTAGCGAGCTTAGCGGTGTTGAGCCGAAAATGTTGCGTACCATGGTTGACGATTTAAAAAATCAGCTGGGGTCGACAATTATCGTGCTGGCAACGGTAGCCGAAGGTAAGGTTTCTCTGATTGCAGGCGTATCTAAGGACGTCACAGATCGTGTGAAAGCAGGGGAACTGATTGGTATGGTCGCTCAGCAGGTGGGCGGCAAGGGTGGTGGACGTCCTGACATGGCGCAAGCCGGTGGTACGGATGCTGCGGCCTTACCTGCAGCGTTAGCCAGTGTGAAAGGCTGGGTCAGCGCGAAATTGCAATAATATAAGCGTCAGGCAATGCCGTGGACTCGCTTCACGGCATTCGCATTAACGCTATCGACAACGATAAAGTCAGGTTGAAGTTGTGTATATCGGCTAAACTTAGGTTTAACAGAATGTAATGCCATGACTGCTTAGATGTAATGTGTTTGTCATTGCTTACTTTTTGGCGTTATATGATGGATAATGCCGGGATACAGAGAGACCCGACTCTTTTAATCTTTCAAGGAGCAAAGAATGCTGATTCTGACTCGTCGAGTTGGTGAGACCCTCATGATTGGGGATGAGGTCACCGTGACAGTTTTAGGGGTAAAGGGCAACCAGGTACGTATTGGCGTAAATGCCCCGAAGGAAGTTTCTGTTCACCGTGAAGAGATCTACCAGCGTATCCAGGCTGAAAAATCCCAGCAGTCCAGTTACTAATCTTTCCGCGTCTCATCTTTATCGGTGAGACGCACCCTCAAAATTTCTCTTTCACTCCATTGTCTTTTCGCTTTACTCCCGTTCATTCAACTTAAGTCTCCATTTTTTTGCATTACTGCTATCTGTCAGACCTCCGTTTTTCTGTTGATAAAACACTCTTTTTGACGTTTTTACAGACTAATTGAGCATGAAGTGTGCAAACGATAAAAGTGTGGGAAAAATTGTTTGACTTATAAGTCTCAGAAAGTAATATGTGCGCCACGCAGCGACGATGAGCGATAAACAAGTTCTTCGAAGCACTCGTAAGAGGCGTGTGGTGAGGTGGCCGAGAGGCTGAAGGCGCTCCCCTGCTAAGGGAGTATGCGGTCAAAAGCTGCATCCGGGGTTCGAATCCCCGCCTCACCGCCATTTGCATCCGTAGCTCAGCTGGATAGAGTACTCGGCTACGAACCGAGCGGTCGGAGGTTCGAATCCTCCCGGATGCACCATCTCTTACTTGATACGACTTTAGTGGCGGTATCAAAAAATCTGCAGTAAAGTAAGTTTCCCGATGCATCCGTAGCTCAGCTGGATAGAGTACTCGGCTACGAACCGAGCGGTCGGAGGTTCGAATCCTCCCGGATGCACCATCTCTTACTTGATATGGCTTTAGTGGCGATATCAATATCAGCAGTAAAATAAATTTTCCCGATGCATCCGTAGCTCAGCTGGATAGAGTACTCGGCTACGAACCGAGCGGTCGGAGGTTCGAATCCTCCCGGATGCACCATCTCTTACTTGATATGGCTTTAGTAGCGATATCAATATCAGCAGTAAAATAAATTTTCCCGATGCATCCGTAGCTCAGCTGGATAGAGTACTCGGCTACGAACCGAGCGGTCGGAGGTTCGAATCCTCCCGGATGCACCATATTCTCCGTAACCTTCAGCAATGAAGGTATCGAAGAGGTAGCGGTATTAACCGCAGGCACCAGGGAGGATAACGTTGCGCCAGCAGCGGCCCGAAGGGCGAACGCCAGTGAGTCATCCTCCCGGATGCACCATCTTCTCAAAAAAATTTCCTTCAAAAATATCTCATTTCTAAATAACTACTTTATCCATTTCCTGAATTTTCTTCTCCTTCTCCATCAGCGACAAAATCAAGCAATTACGCTAAAGTAGCGTCATATTTTTCTACTTGCGAGAAGACCATGTACGAGCGTTATGCAGGTTTAATTTTTGATATGGATGGCACCATCCTGGATACCGAGCCTACGCACCGTAAAGCGTGGCGCGAAGTATTAGGGCACTACGGTCTTCAGTACGATGTTCAGGCGATGATTGCGCTTAATGGCTCGCCCACCTGGCGTATTGCTCAGGCGATTATTGAGCTGAATCAGGCCGATCTCGACCCGCATGCGTTAGCGCGTGAAAAAACAGAAGCAGTAAGAAGTATGCTGCTGGATAGTGTCGAGCCGCTTCCTCTTGTTGAAGTGGTGAAAAGCTGGCATGGTCGTCGCCCAATGGCTGTAGGAACGGGGAGTGAAAGCGCCATCGCTGAGGCATTGCTGGCACACCTGGGATTACGCCGTTATTTTGACGCCGTCGTCGCTGCCGATCACGTCAAACACCATAAACCCGCGCCAGACACATTTTTGTTGTGCGCGCAGCGTATGGGCGTGCAACCGACGCAGTGTGTGGTCTTTGAAGATGCCGATTTCGGTATTCAGGCGGCCCGTGCAGCAGGCATGGACGCCGTGGATGTTCGCTTGCTGTGAGTGAAGCGTTATCGCTTTTCTCGTTGTTTGCCAGTAGTTTTCTCAGCGCTACACTATTACCCGGCAACTCCGAAGTCGTGCTGGTGGCAATGTTGCTTTCCGGAGTGAGTCATCCCTGGGTTTTAGTTTTAACAGCAACAATGGGTAATAGCCTTGGAGGGTTAACTAACGTTATCCTTGGGCGTTTCTTTCCATTGCGTAAAACATCGCGCTGGCAAGAGAAAGCTACCGGCTGGCTGAAACGCTATGGTGCAGTCACGCTATTATTAAGCTGGATGCCCGTGGTTGGCGATTTACTGTGTCTGTTAGCGGGATGGATGCGCATCTCGTGGGGACCGGTAATCTTTTTTTTGTGCCTTGGTAAAGCGTTACGCTATGTTGCAGTTGCAGCAGCGACCGTTCAGGGCATGATGTGGTGGCACTAATTGTAGGCCTGCACATATGGTCACCATTACAGTTATGCTAATTAAAACGATTTTGACAGGCGGGAGGTCAATTTGATCCCGGACGTATCACAGGCGCTGGCCTGGCTGGAAAAACATCCTCAGGCGTTAAAGGGGATACAGCGTGGGCTGGAGCGCGAAACTTTGCGTGTTAATGCTGATGGCACACTGGCAACAACAGGTCATCCTGAAGCATTAGGTTCTGCACTGACCCATAAATGGATTACTACCGATTTTGCGGAAGCATTGCTGGAATTTATTACACCAGTGGATGGTGATATTGAACATATGCTGACCTTTATGCGCGATCTGCATCGCTATACGGCGCGCAATATGGGCGATGAGCGGATGTGGCCGTTAAGTATGCCATGCTATATCGCAGAAGGTCAGGACATCGAACTGGCACAGTACGGCACTTCTAACACCGGTCGCTTTAAAACGCTGTACCGTGAAGGGCTGAAAAATCGCTACGGCGCGCTGATGCAAACCATTTCCGGCGTGCACTATAATTTCTCTTTGCCAATGGCATTCTGGCAAGCGAAGTGCGGTGATATCTCGGGCGCTGATGCCAAAAAGAAAATTTCTGCGGGCTATTTCCGCGTTATCCGCAATTACTATCGTTTCGGTTGGGTCATTCCTTATCTGTTTGGTGCGTCTCCAGCGATTTGTTCTTCTTTCCTGCAAGGAAAACCAACGTCGCTGCCGTTTGAGAAAACCGAGTGCGGTATGTATTACCTGCCGTATGCGACCTCTCTTCGTTTGAGCGATCTTGGCTATACCAATAAATCGCAAAGCAATCTTGGTATCACCTTCAATGATCTCTACGAGTACGTGGCGGGCCTTAAACAGGCAATCAAAACGCCATCGGAAGAGTACGCGAAGATTGGTATTGAGAAAGACGGTAAGCGGCTGCAAATCAACAGCAACGTGCTGCAGATTGAAAACGAACTGTACGCGCCGATTCGTCCAAAACGCGTTACCCGCAGCGGCGAGTCGCCTTCTGATGCGCTGTTACGTGGCGGCATTGAATATATTGAAGTCCGCTCGCTGGACATCAACCCGTTCTCGCCGATTGGTGTAGATGAACAACAGGTGCGATTCCTCGACCTGTTTATGGTCTGGTGTGCGCTGGCTGATGCACCGGAAATGAGCAGTAGCGAACTTGCCTGTACACGCGTTAACTGGAACCGGGTGATCCTCGAAGGTCGCAAACCGGGCCTGACGCTGGGTATCGGCTGCGAAACTGCGCAGTTCCCGTTACCGCAGGTGGGTAAAGATCTGTTCCGCGATCTGAAACGCGTCGCGCAAACGCTGGATAGCATTAACGGCGGCGAAGCGTATCAGAAAGTGTGTGATGAACTGGTCGCCTGCTTCGATAATCCTGATCTGACTTTCTCTGCCCGTATCTTAAGGTCTATGATTGATACTGGTATTGGCGGAACAGGCAAAGCGTTTGCTGAAGCGTACCGTAATCTGCTGCGTGAAGAGCCGCTGGAAATTCTGCGCGAAGAGGATTTTGTCGCCGAGCGCGAGGCGTCTGAACGCCGTCAGCAGGAAATGGAAGCCGCTGATACCGAACCGTTTGCGGTGTGGCTGGAAAAGCACGCCTGACAGAAAAGAAAAAGGCCACTCGTGAGTGGCCAAAATTTCATCTCTGAATTCAGGGATGATGATAACAAATGCGCGTCTTTCATATACTCAGACTCGCCTGGGAACAAAGAGTTCAGAAAATTTTTAAAAAAATTACCGGAGGTGGCTAAATGCCGTTGTTAGATAGCTTCACAGTCGATCATACCCGGATGGAAGCGCCTGCAGTTCGGGTGGCAAAAACAATGAACACCCCGCATGGCGACGCAATCACCGTGTTCGATCTGCGCTTCTGCGTGCCGAACAAAGAAGTGATGCCAGAAAGAGGGATCCATACCCTGGAGCACCTGTTTGCTGGTTTTATGCGTAACCATCTTAACGGTAATGGCGTAGAGATTATCGATATCTCGCCAATGGGCTGCCGCACCGGTTTTTATATGAGTCTGATTGGTACGCCAGATGAGCAGCGTGTCGCTGATGCCTGGAAAGCGGCAATGGAAGACGTGCTGAAAGTGCAGGATCAGAATCAGATCCCGGAACTGAACGTCTACCAGTGTGGCACTTACCAGATGCACTCGTTGCAGGAAGCGCAGGATATTGCGCGTAACATTCTGGAACGTGACGTGCGCATCAACAGCAACGAAGAACTGGCGCTGCCGAAAGAGAAGTTGCAGGAACTGCACATTTAGTCAGTAAACTATCTTCACAATTAATTGAATAAATATCCTCCGGCATAGCCGGAGGTTTTTCAAATGCGCCTATAAGGCTCTCTTACCAGCCGCGCCCTAACAGGCGCACACGATCTGACATTTGCATCCAACTTCGTTACTTACGGCCCGTAAA